>CAZTHW010000020.1:0-18538 GCA_964613595.1 uncultured Desulfobacteraceae bacterium
GGCATATACGAAGATCTTCTGGCAGCGGTCAAATCGGTCAATCTGCGGGCGATCGGGCGGCTGCTCCGCCTGGACGTCAAGGGTGCCGCATCCGAGGTACACCTGCGCTTTCTGCTGTGTCTTTTCTTCGGCATCGGGCTTGCCGTGATCAGCCTGGCCCGCCTGATGAACTATCTTCTCGCCCACCATCCGGTACCGACCTGGAGCCTGTTTTTCGGCCTGATTGCCGCCTCCATCCGGGTCGTGGGCCGGAAGGTGGAAACCTGGTCGGCGGCCGCAGCGGCAGCCTTTTGCATCGGCGTGGTTGGCGCGTATCTCGTGGTGGGCATGATGCCGGCCAGGACCCCGGAAACCCTCGGATTCGTGTTTTTATCCGGCATACTGGCCGTGTGTGCCATGATCCTGCCGGGGCTTTCCGGCGCCTTCATCCTGTTGATCCTCGGCAAATACGAATTTATCCTTTCCGTGCTGGAAAATCCCTTTCTGCCGGAGCACATGGCGGTTCTCGGAGTGCTGGCAGCCGGGTGCGCCGTGGGGCTGGCCGGATTTGCCCGGGTATTGAAATTCCTTCTCGACAGGTATCACAACGCGGCGCTTGCCTTTTTGACCGGGCTGATGCTCGGCTCCATGCGCAAGATCTGGCCGTGGAAGGAGCCGGCGGTCACCGAAGAGATTCACGGCAAGCTCATGGTCCTCCAGGAGAAAAACGTGCTGCCCGACAGCCTTTGGCCGGAGCCGGCATTTGCAGTTTTGCTGATGACGGTGGGTTTTGTGCTTGTCATTGGCCTGGGGCGCCTGTCGCGTACATCCGCGGCCGACTAGTCCGGGTCGTGACAGTTCACGGTTTACAGTTTACGGTTTTTATCAACCGTCAACCGTCAACTGTCAACTGTCAACCGCTACCCCGGGTCTTTGTCTCCCAGGGACTGGTTAAATTTCTGCTCCAGCTTTTTCTGCACCACCGGCGGCACCATGCTCTCGATGTTGCCTCCGAACTTGGCGGCTTCCTTGATAATCGACGAACTGGTGAATATCCAGCGCAGGCCCGTCATCAAGAAGACCGTCTGGATTTCGCGGTTGAGCCGCCGGTTCATCAGGGCCATCTGGAACTCGTATTCAAAATCCGAGACAGCCCGCATGCCACGGAGGATGGCATGGGCATCTCGCTTCCAGGCGTAATCCACCAGGAGTCCGTCATAGGAGGCAAGTTCGATATTTTCAAAGCCTTCAAGGGCCTGGTCCAACAGCTCTATGCGCTCCTCTACGGTGAAGAGAATCTCCTTGGCCGGGTTTTCAAGTATGGTGATGATAATCCGGTCAAATATTTTCAGCCCCCGCTTGATAATATCGAGGTGCCCGTTTGTGACCGGATCAAATGATCCCGGGTAGATCGCGATTTTTTCCATTAGCTCGTCCTGTCTTTGAGCGGTTTTGGCAGAACTCAGGCCGTCAGGCCGTCTTCAGGTTCCGATTCCTTGCTTGCTACCATATATTTCATAAAACTCACAAGGGTTTTTCCGTATTTTCGCTGGTCAAATACTTCGAACGGACCGGACGCCGGGGGGAGGGATTCAGCCGGTGCATGCTCTATAACCGCAAGCGCGCCGGGTGCAAGCGCACCGCTTTTGGTCAGATTTTCCAGCGCCGGTGCCACGGCGCCCCGGTTGTAGGGCGGGTCCATGAAAACCAGGTCAAAATCCCGGCCGGGTTGGTGGAGAAAGCCGGGATTGCCGAGCAGATCCCGGCAGAAGACCAAGGCACGATCTTCTGCCCGGCAGGCGGCCAGGTTTTTCTTGATCAGGTCTGCGGCCCTGCGGTCGGATTCAACAAAGACCGCGTGTGCGGCTCCCCGGCTCAGGGCCTCGATGCCCATGGCCCCGGTGCCGGCAAACAGGTCTGCCACCCGGGCGCCGGCAACCACGCGTGCGCAGATGTTAAACACCGCCTCGCGCACCTTGCCCGAGGTGGGCCGAGTGGAACGGCCCGGCAGGGCAAGGAGTTTTCTGCGTTTGAACTGGCCGCCGATTACCTGCATGGGTCTGCCGTATCAGGTTTGGGAAAGTTTCTGGTGAACCTTTTTGATATATGACTTGTTCGCCCCGATTTTTTGAGCGGTTTTGGATACATCAAAGTCGCAGTCTTTTAATTTGCGCGCGATAAAGGCCTCCTCAAAGGCCTGCTGCGCGTCTTTTAACCGGCCGAATGCAAACAGGGAATAGGTATCGTCTTCTGCTTCCCGGGGCTCGGCCCGGTCCAGGTCGGGGATGTCGCCCGTGTCAATGGTTTCGCCCTCGACCATGATATCCAGGCGCTCTATCAGGTTTTTGAGTTCCCGGACGTTGCCCGGCCAATTATACTGCTTTAAAGCCGCAATGGCTTCCGGGGTTATCTCCTTGGGTGTAGTACGGTTATCCTCCGCGGTTTTGGACAAAAAGACACGGACCAGTTCCGGGATATCGTCAATGCGCTCCCGCAGCGGGGGGACGTGGATGGGGACCACGTTTAAGCGGTAATACAGGTCCTCCCGGAACAGGCCCTGGTCGATGGCTTTTTTCAGGTCCTTGTTCGTGGAGGCAAGCACCCGCACATCCAGCGGGATTACCCGGCTGCCGCCCATGCGCTGGAACTGGCCTTCCTCCAGGATCCGCAGAATCGTGGCCTGGGTGTTTAACCCCATATCTCCGATTTCATCGAAAAAAATGGTCCCCTGGTGTGCCAGTTCGAATTTGCCGTGTCTTTTGCTGGTTGCCCCGGGAAATGCGCCTTTTTCATGTCCCAGCATCTCGCTTTCCAGGGAGGCATCCGAGATGGCTGCGCAGTTGACATCCACCAGCGGGTTTTCCGAGCGGCCGGAAAGCTGGTGAATGGTTCGGGCCACCAGTTCCTTGCCGGTGCCGTTTTCCCCGGTGATCAGAATCCAGGCATCTGTGGGGGCGGCAACGCCGATTTGTTTTTTGAGTTCAAGCGTGGCCGGGCTGTTGCCGGCGATCGCGTATTTCTCAATGGTTTTTTTCCGGAGAAACCGGTTTTCCTCCTCTAAGCGGCGGAAGTTCAGCGCGTTGTTGATGGCCACGATAACCCGGTCGATGTTGAGCGGCTTTTCAATAAAGTCGTAGGCGCCCATTTTCGTAGCGCTCACTGCCGTTTCAATGGTGCCGTGGCCCGTGATCATGATGACCTGGACGTGCGGGTGCTGGTTTTTGATCTCCTTTAAGGTTTCGATGCCGTCCAGCCCCGGCATCCAGATATCGAGCAGCACCAGGTCCGGACCCTGCTCCTCGATGCATTTGAGGGCTTCATACCCGTTTGTGGCTGTCAGGATCTCAAATCCCTCGTCCATTAAAATTCCGCTGAGCGATTTTAAAATCGATTCCTCGTCATCCACTATTAAAATGGTTGGAAACATGTGATGCTGTCCCTTTTTTCGTGCATTTGTTTAAATCCGGCACATGAACATGTAAAAGCCGGCGGATTTACGAACCAGTCAGCAAATCTCCGAATTGCTCACTTCCCTTAACCACTTAACACTTAACACTTTTTTTATACCGGTAATTCGATAATAAATTTTGCCCCTTGCGGTTCGTTGTCCGCGGCCGTGATTTTTCCATGGTGGTCTGCCACGATGGTGCTGACAATTGCCAGGCCCAGCCCCATGCCGGATTTCTTGGTGGTGAAATCCGGTTCAAACAAATACGGCTTGTCTTCGTCTGCAATTCCGGCGCCGTTGTCTGCCACCGTGATCCGGATATTTTCGCCGGTTTCGTCAAGTTCCGCGCCGATGGTGATGCGGCCCTGGTGCCGGATGGCGGCAATGGCGTTGTCAATCAGGTTGATCAGGGTCTGCTTGATTTGCTGCCGGTCCAGGTTGAGCTGGGGCAGATCCGCTGCGATCTTAACGACAAACTCAATGTTCGGGTGCCCTTCTCTGTACAAAGCCACGGATTCGTGGATAATGGGGGGCAGTTCGCAGGGTGCGGGCTCCACTGTGGGAAACCGGGCGAATGATGAAAATTCGTTGACCAGGTTCCGGATCATGTCGGTATGATCGATGATGGTCTGGGTGCATTCCTCGAAAACCGATTCATTGATCCGCTGCTGGTATTTGCGCTTCAGTCGCTGGGCGGAAAGCGAAATCGGGGTCAGCGGATTTTTAACCTCGTGGGCGATTCTGCGTGCCACCTCCCGCCATGCTGCCATGCGCTGGGCTTTTTCCAGTTCCGTGAGGTCGTCAAATACCATCACGATGCCCATGTGCCGGCCGGATTCGTCTATGAGGGCATTGAAGTTGACCTTGAATGTCCGGCGCTGGCCGCCGATGGTCAGGTTCAGGGACTTGGATACGCTGTCTTCGGACTTGCTGGCAAAGCGTTCCACGATTTCTCCGGCCAGTTTGGGATACGCCCCCTGAAGCAGATTCTGATAGCTTTTCTTGATTGCATCATCTGCCCGGATCCGGAGCATATCCTCGGCAGAGGCGTTAATGGTGGTAATCCGGCCGTCTGCATCAATGGAAATCACCCCGGTGGAAACGTTGTTTAACACGATTTCCATATACCTGCGCCGCTCCTCGATTTCCATGTTCTGCTCGTAGAGCTTTCTGGCCGAGTATTCCAGTTCCCGCCGATTAAATCGCAGTTCCCGGGTCATCTTGTTAAATGAATTCACCAGGCTCTTCATCTCATCGTCGGCCACCACGTTGATGTTGTAGGTCAGGTCCCCCTCAGCCACTTTCCGGGTGCCTTCTGCCAGCTCCATGATGGGGATGGTAATGGAGCGCGACAGGTACATGCCCACCCAGATGGCGCAGAAAACCACCAGCAGGGCCACCACCGAAAGCGTAATATAGTATGTCAGCCGTATGGGCTGTTTGAGCATTTTGATTTGCTGATATTCCTCGAGTCCCTGGGATATGGAAGCCAGGTGCTCGGTCATGTCCGCGGGCAGCAGTACGCTGATCACCACGAATCCGCGGGTGTTGCCTTCTTTTTCGCCAAAGGGGATCGTGGCGATGTTTCGAATGAGTTCACCGTGGGTCAGCAGTTCCGAGGTCGAGGTGGCGTTTCCTGAAACGCTTATGGCCTTCTGGAGGTGATTGGCATCGAGCTCCGCCAGCGCCCGGGCGGGCATGTGGTCGGCGGTGGAAAAGCTCTGCCGTTCGTAGTTGCTGTCGTATACCTCCACGGCGTCGAGGTTGAATTCCCGCTGGACGATCTGAACATAATTGGACAGATCGGATTGATTCTCCGGGTCCAGCAGGTCCCGGGTGCGGACCTGATAGGCGGTCTTTTCCAGGAAGAACCGGTTGTTGCTTTCCACGTGCTGGTACATGCTGCGGCCCACGGCAAGCGAGTTTTCCAGTGCCTGTTCAATGGGCACCTGGAACCAGAACTCGATGCTGGTGGTAATAAAGTGAAGGGAAAAGGCAAAAAGCACGCCCGCCGGCAGCAGGCTCAGCGAAATAAATGCGGCCACCAGCTTGGTGCGCAGCTTGGTTCCGGGAATCCGGCTGCGGCGTTCGTAGAACAGTTTTACCACATTCCGGAAAATCAGGAAAATCAGCAGGATAATGAGCATCATGTTGATGTTGATGAGGATGAACATCAACATCATGTTGGACACCGGCATGTTTACACCGGCCATCATCGGCCGGATAATCAGGTAGGACAGCAGGCATACCGCCGCCAGCACCACGCCGATGATGATGAAGTCTCTTTTCCTGCGGACGCGGTCAGATGCCGGATCGGGGGATTTTGGGATCAGGTAGCGGTTTGGCTTCATTTGCAAATGCAGTTATCCAAGAAATCGGAAATCCGTGGCACGTTAATAAACAAATTCAATTTCGTGCCAGTCGGTTTCAAAATCCCAGAGGGAAACGAAAAAGAAGACATAGTTCAGGTAAAAGGGCAGTTCCACCTTGTCGAGTTCGGCCTTGGCCCTTAACCGGTAGCGCTTGCCTTCTTCGAGTTCTTTCATGGGCGCCACGGCCAGACTCTTGATTTCCGACATCCACTGCCGGGCCTCCTCGAAGGAATCCGTGGTAAGCGCGCGGTTGTCTTCCCAGGAGCGCTTGATCGTGAAACGTTTTTTGAGATTTTCATACTTTATGGTATGGGTGACTTTCCGTTCGGCCACTGTGGAATCGGGCAGAATGAAAGAATTGATTTTTTTCAGCCGTACAATAAAGGAAAAAGACGTGGGAATCCCGTTTAATACGGCCTGCCGCATTTTTTCGGTAAACGCGCCCTCCACCTTGGCAAAAAGCAGCAGATCATCCCGGTTGTTGCTCACGACCATGTCTTCGATCCGGGCTTCCTGGGCCCGGAGCGCGGCCGGGAGCAGGACGGTGGCAATTGCCGCGGCCAGCATGATTGCCGCGGAAAATCGGATAACAGAACAATGAATTCGCATTTGACTTCCGGCTGTGTTGTGTGCCTGACAGTTACCGGGCTGCGCCGGCGGTTTCCATCATGTCAATGGTCGCGGTTTTCCAGTTCTTTTTTTGTTTGAAAAACGTTTTCAAAAACGCGTGGTTGAAATTGTGCCCGGACTTGTGCAGGGTGATATGACCCAGAATCGGCAGCCCAAGCAGGGAAAAATCCCCGATGCAGTCCAGGATCTTGTGCCGCACGAATTCATCCGGCCAGCGCAGCCCCCCGGCGTTGACCACGCCGTTTTCATCGACGGCAACGGAATTTTCCAGCGATCCGCCCCTGGCCAGGCCATAGAATTGCATCATTTCCAGTTCGTGCAGGAACCCGAAGGTCCGGGCCCCGGATATTTCGGTTTCAAAGCGCTCGTCGCTCAATTCGATTTCATAGGTTTGCCTGCCGATGGCCGAATGATCGAATTCAATTGTACACGTTATCATCCGGCGGCTATCCGGGAATACGCATACGGATTTGTCCTGGTCCTCGATCCGGATCGGTTTTTCGATCACAAAATAAAACCGGGGCGCATCCTGCTCAGCAATTCCTTTTTCGCGGATCCGCCGGGTAAACACGGCGGCGCTGCCGTCCATGATGGGCAGTTCGTAGTCGTCGAGCTCCACCAGGGCGTTGTCAACGGAAAGTCCGGCCAGGGTCGCCATCAGGTGTTCGATTGTCGAGACGATGCATCCGCTTTCCCCGATGACTGTGGCCAGGCTGGTGTCCACCACCCGGTTGAAGTGTCCTGCCACCGTCGGTTTTGCGGGCAGATCCATGCGCCGGAACCGGATACCGAAGTTCGGCGGCGCCGGATGTACCGTCATATTTACAGTTTTTCCGGAATGCACGCCCTGGCCGGAGAAAGAAACCGAAGTCGCCAGGGTCCGCTGTTTTTTATATAGTCCCATGGGGGTTGCTGTCCTTATGCCGCTTATATGAATATCGGAATAAAAACGCGATTTCCGATAGGATTTGGTAAACGTAAATTATATTTCATATAACGGATAATAAATCAAAATGCAATGCGGACAGCAGATCCGGGTGGAGGACCGCCGGCAGCTTTTCTCCATTATAATTTCCTTATAACCTGCTGTTTCGGATTTTTCAATTGTTCCGGCCGGCCCGCTTTGTTATAGTGCTCCGGAATTGTTTCGGCATCAGGCTGAAGCATTATTCACACCTAAATTGAGCGATTTTTAAGTTTACCGCAGATACAAGGAAGATGCACACTCGCTATAGTCAACTATTCAAATAAATGGCTTTTAAAAATCTGAAACGCTCAATTTAGGTCACAGCCGGATTGCGAAAGGAAGGGACGTGTTATTCAAAGTCTTTACCGGGGCGGTCAGCGGCGTCGACGGGCTGCTCATGGAGGTGGAAGTCGATATCGCCCGCGGGCTGCCGGCTTTTTCCACAGTGGGGCTTCCCGAGGCCGCAGTCCGGGAAAGCCGGGAAAGGGTTAAATCGGCCGTGGTTAACTGCGGCTATGATTTTCCGGATGACCGGATTACCGTAAACCTGGCCCCGGCCCATATCCGCAAGGCCGGCACCGGATTTGATCTGCCCATTGCAGCCGGGATTCTCGGGGCTGCGGGTATTATTCCGGACGGGGCGGCAGATCCGTATGTGCTGCTCGGAGAGCTGGCCTTGGACGGGCGCATCAAGCCGGTGACCGGTTCGCTGCCTGTGGCCCTGGCGGCAAAAGCGGCCGGATTTTCCGGCATCCTGGTGCCCTGGGAGAATCGCCGGGAGGCCGCAGTGGTCGACGGCCTGGCGGTTTACCCGGTGACCGGCCTTTCAGAGGCGGTGGATTTTCTGCGGCAGGAGCGCGATATCACCCCGCACCCCCGTGAAACAAAAGCATTTGAACCGGATCCGGATACAGGGGCGGATTTTTCCGAGGTTTCCGGACAGGCGCATGTGAAGCGGGCCCTGGAGATTGCGGCAGCCGGGAACCATAATATCCTGATGATCGGCCCGCCCGGGTCGGGCAAAACCATGTTGGCAAGGAGATTTGCGGGGATTGTGCCGCCCATGAACTTTGATGAGGCCATCGAGACCACCAAGGTTTTCAGCGTGGCGGGTCTGCTGGACAAAGGACAGGCCCTGGTGACCCGGCGGCCGTTTCGGGCACCCCATCATACCGTCTCTGATGCCGGCCTGATCGGAGGCGGGCATGTGCCCCGGCCCGGAGAGGTCAGCCTTGCCCATAACGGGGTCCTGTTTTTAGACGAACTGCCGGAGTTCAAAAAGTCCGTGCTCGAAGTGCTGCGCCAGCCGCTGGAGCAGCGGCAGGTGACCATTTCGCGGGCTTCTTCTTCGCTGACCTATCCGTCGGATTTTACCCTGATTGCGGCTTTAAATCCCTGCCCGTGCGGGTATTACACGGATCCGGCCCATGAATGCCGATGCACGGCGGCACAGATCGCCAGATACCGCTCCCGGGTTTCCGGCCCGTTGCTCGACAGAATCGATATTCACGTAGAGGTGCCGGCAGTGGCATATGCGGACCTGGCCTCGGCCACACCCGGCGAACCCTCGGCGGATATCCGCACCCGGGTGACAGCGGCACGCACTACCCAGGAAAAACGATTTGCAAGGACGCGGATCAACACCAACGGGGCAATGAAAAGCCGTCATATCAAAAAGCAATGTGCCATTGACAGCGAATCGGCCGGCATCCTGGAAAGCGCCGCAGAGCGGCTCGGGCTTTCGGCCCGGGCCTATCACCGGATTTTGAAGATCGCGCGCACCATTGCAGACCTGGCCGGTCAGGCCGATATCCGGCCGCCGCATATCCTGGAGGCCGTGGGCTACCGGAGCATGGATCGACCGTTGTAGCAGCGCTGCATGGAAACACGAAGGGCACGAAGAAACACGAAGCGGCACGAAGGTTTTCTGTGCGCGGAAAAGTATAAATCTGTTTCTTCGGGAGCTTCGTGATCTTCGTGGTAAAGAGAAAATAATGGACAATCAAGAGGTTCTCATTGATCCCCTATGATGTCTGGGCGGAAATTGATCTGCAGGCCGTCCGGCAGAATGTCCGCAATCTTAAGGCGGCTTTGTCTCCGGGAGTTCGCCTGATGGCGGTGGTCAAGGCAGACGGCTACGGGCACGGGGCGGTCGCAGTGGCCCGGCAGGTGCTGGCCGCAGGCGCGGACTGCCTGGCAGTGGCCAGAATCGGGGAGGCCCTGGAGCTTCGTTATGCCGGAATCCAGACCCCGATCCTCATCTTCGGGCACACCCAGCCGGCACTGACCCGCAAGCTCCTGGAATATGATCTGACCCAGACGGTTTCATCCTTCAGGGACGCCGAAGCGTTCTCGGTTCGGTCGTTTGCCGCGGGCGCCCGCCTGCGGGTGCATATCAATATTGATACCGGCATGGGGCGACTCGGTGTGCTCGGGATGCCGCCGGGCGGTGCAAACGGTTTTTCCGATGGAGTCGCGGAGATTGCGGCCATATGCGGACTGCAGGGTCTGGCGGCGGAGGGCATATACACCCATTTCGCCACTGCTGACAGAGCCGACAAATCCGATACCCGGGGACAGCTTGAACTCTTTGAGCAGATCCTCTCCCGGCTCCGGGATATGGGGGTTGTCTTTTCGGTGCGGCACGCGGCCAACAGCGCGTCAGCCATGGAAATGCCCGAAACCCACCTGGACATGGTCCGCCCCGGCATCAGCATATACGGGCATTATCCTTCACAGGAAACGGAAGGCTGCGGGGTGGAACTCATCCCGGCCATGACGGTGCGCGCCAGGATTGTGCATCTAAAGCGGGTGGGCCCCGGTTTCAGGGTGAGCTACGGATGGACCGAGCAGACCATGGAAAACACCCTGATCGCCACAGTGCCAATTGGATATGCGGACGGATTCTTCCGGCTGCTGTCCTCCCGGGGATACATGCGGGTCCGGGGCTACAGGGCCCCGGTGATCGGTCGGGTCTGCATGGATCATACCATGCTGGATGTGGGCCATATCCCGGGGGTGGCCTGTGGGGATGCGGCGCTGGTTTTCGGCAGGGACGCAGATGGCGATCTCCCGGTGGAGTCAGTGGCCGACACGCTGGACACGATTAATTACGAGGTATTATCAAGGATTTCTTCCCGAATCCCGCGCGTATATATAAAAGGTGGCCGCTGAGAAGCGTTTCTACATATTGTGTGTAAAAGAAAAGGTACATCCATATCTTGGGCGAAAGAACAGGCGCTAACCCGGCGGATTTGCCCCGGAAATCCCATGTCGAAATCTCTTGACAATAAAAAGGGCGGGTGTTAAATAAACTACTTTGCAAATGGTGGGCGGGTATCGTGGTGATTTTAAAACAAATATCTGTTTTTCGGATTTAACGCCGCTAAGCGGCGGGGCCCGCCTTTGCAGGGTTTTTGGCTGCAACCCCAAGGATGCGATGGGACGGATTATATAAGAATCAAGAAAATGATCTGGCAAGAGTGAGATGAGAAAGGAGGTGCTCAGGGCTCACAAGGCGAAAAATCAGGATACTAACATGAATTTAGTGGAGAAATTGTGATTCACTAACAATTGACAATCAGGAGGTAGATAATGCCAAGTTTCGTGATTACCGAAAAATGCGATGGCTGCAAAGGCGGGGACAAGACCGCATGTATGTATATTTGTCCCAACGACCTGATGGTGCTCGAACCGAACACGATGAAGGCCTATAACCAGGAACCGGACCAGTGCTGGGAATGCTTTTCCTGCGTGAAAATCTGCCCCACCCAGGCAATCGAGGTGCGCGGCTATTCCGATTTCGTTCCCCTGGGCAGCAGCATTTACCCCATGCTGGGTACGGAAGATGTCATGTGGACCTGCAAGTTCAGAAACGGCCAGGTCAAACGGTTTAAGTTCCCCATTCGGACCACCCCCGAAGGCGACGCCAATGCCTATGAAGACCTCAAAGGCAAGGATCTGGAAAGCGATTTGCTGGCCACGGAAGAAGCAGACGGCTATCAGGTTCCAAAGCCTCAGGCGACTGTATAACACAACCGCCCGAATGGAGACGTTTAATTAAAACAGATTTGATCTTTTAAGGAGGATATAACATGGCATTACCGAATAAACCCAAGGGTGAGCTCAAGGCCGTAAGGGATCCGGAAGTTGTAGAAAAGGAAGTTGATATTCTGATCGTGGGCGGTGGCATGGCAGCCTGTGGTGCGGCCTTTGAAGTCAAGAAATGGGCCGACAACGAAAGCGTACTCCTTGTGGACAAGGCTGCGCTGGAACGCAGCGGCGCGGTTGCCCAGGGGCTTTCCGCAATCAATACCTATCTCGGTGACAACACCCCGGATGATTACGTCCGCATGGTCAGAAACGACCTGATGGGAATTGTCCGCGAAGACCTGATCTTTGACCTGGGCTGCCACGTGGACGACTCCGTCCATCTTTTCGAAGAATGGGGCCTGCCGGTCTGGAAGAAATCCCCGGAAGGCAAGAACCTGGACGGGAAAAAGGGACTCAAGCAGGGTACCCTGAAGTCCGGTGCTCAGCCTGTTCGCACCGGCAAATGGCAGATCATGATCAACGGCGAATCCTACAAGCGGATCGTTGCCGAAGCCGCCAAAAAGGCGCTCGGCGAGGACAATATCCTGGAGCGGGTTTTCATCGTTGAACTGCTGCTCGACAAAAACCGGGACAACCAGATTTCCGGCGCAGTCGGCTTTTCCGTCCGCGAAAACAAGGTTTACATTATCAAGGCCAAGACCATGATGGTGGCCTGCGGCGGCGCGGTCAATATTTATCAGCCCCGTTCGGTGGGTGAAGGCAAAGGCCGTGCATGGTACCCGGTATGGAACTCCGGTTCCACCTATACCCTGTGCATGAAGGTCGGCGCGGAGCTTTCCATGATGGAAAACCGGTTCACCCCGGCGCGCTTCAAAGACGGCTATGGCCCGGTCGGCGCATGGTTCCTGCTTTTCAAGGCCAAAGCCTTAAACGGCCTGGGCGAATCTTACATCAACAGCGATGCCGCCAAGAAGGAGCTGGAAAACTATGCGCCTTACGGCAAGGCCGCCATCACCCCGACCTGCCTGCGCAACCACCTGATGCTCTTCGAGATGAAGGAAGGCCGCGGCCCGATTATCATGGACACGGTGACCGCGCTTGCCGAACTCGGCAAGTCCCTGGACAAGAAGGAACTCAAGCATCTCGAATCCGAGGCATGGGAAGACTTCCTGGACATGACCTGCGGCCAGGCAAACCTGTGGTGCGCCACCAACACCGAACCGGAGAAGAAAAACTCCGAGATTATGCCCACTGAGCCTTATCTGCTGGGATCCCATTCCGGCTGCTGCGGCTTCTGGGTCTCCGGCCCGGATTATGACTGGGTCCCGGATGCCTTCAAGATCAAGGCCGACAACGGCAAGGTCTACAACCGGATGACCACGGTAAACGGCCTGTTCACCTCAGGTGACGGTGTCGGCTGCTCCGGCCACAAGTTTTCTTCCGGCTCCCACGCCGAGGGACGGATGGCCGCCAAGCAGATGGTGCGCTACGCAAAGGATCACAGCGATTTCACTCCTGAATTGCCCCTGGGCAAGGACGAGATCGTGGACATGGTCTACAAGCCGGTCCGGACCTACCTGGACAACTATGAATACACCACCGCCGAAGACATCAACCCGAACTACATCAAGCCCGAGGGCATGATGTACCGGCTGATGAAGGCCACCCACGAGTACGGTGCCGGTACGGCAACCTTCTATGAAACAACCAACAAGAACCTCGAAATCGTCATGGACATGCTGGAAGTCATGCGCGAAGACTGCGAGAAGCTGGCAGCCGGCGACCTGCATGAACTGATGCGCGCCTGGGAGATCTATCACCGCATCTGGACGGTGGAATCCCACCTGCGGCACATCCAGTTCCGCAAGGAAACCCGGTATCCCGGTTTCTACTATCAGGCGGACTATCCCAACCAGGATGACGAGAACTGGTTCTGCTTCAGCAACTCCAAGTATGATCCCAAGGAACAGAAGTGGGATGTCTTCAAGCGGGACTACGTCCAGATCATCCCCAGCGCATAAGGTGGGCATGATCGGCGGTTAACAAAAAAACCTCCAGGTGTCACCCTGACACCTGGAGGTTTTTATTAAAAAGGGCAAACCGTTTTTCGGTCTGAAACTGCAAACTGGATGCCGGCAAAATCAGCCTAAAGCCTGAAAGGCGATTGTTTCCGGACTCGAGTTAGCCGTTTCAGGGGGTGCGGGGTGCAGATCGTGCCCGGGCTGTCGGGAACCATACACGAGGGTCGTTACATATATTAACGGTTAACCGAATCGAACCTATAAGAACGGAGGGACAGCATGAGTGAAGCACAAGGAGCCCCGTTTAGCGGAAGCATCATGGTGGTCGGCGGCGGTATCAGCGGCCTGACCACGGCCTTGGAAGCCGCGGAAGTGGGCTACGAGGTCTTTATCGTAGAAAAAAATCCCTACCTGGGGGGGCGGGTCTCACAGTTAAAGCAGTATTTTCCCAAGCTGTGTCCGCCGACCTGCGGTTTGGAAATCAATTTCCGCCGGATCAAGGACAATCCGAGAATCAAGTTTTTTACCCTGGCAGACGTGGAAAAAGTGGCGGGCTCGCCGGGCAATTACAACGTGAGCATCAAGCTCAATCCCCGCTATGTCAATGAAAACTGCACCTGCTGCGGCGAGTGTGCCGATGCCTGCAAGACCGAAATCCCCAATGAATTCAATTTCGGCATAGACAAGACCAAGGGCGCCTATCTGCCGCATGAAATGGCCTTTCCGGCCAGGTACGTGATTTCCCCTCAGATTATCGGCACCGAGGACGCCCAGCGATGCAAGGACGCCTGCCCGTATGACGCCGTGGACCTGGAAATGCAGCCCAAAATCGTGGATTTCAACGTGGGCGCAATCGTGTGGGCCACCGGCTGGGAGCCATATGATGCGGCAAAAATTGACAACCTGGGATTCGGCCAGTACCCCAATATCGTTACCAACATGATGCTCGAGCGGATGGCCGCGCCCAACGGCCCTTCCAAGGGCCAGATCCTGCGCCCGTCGGATAACAAGGCACCCGAAAGCGTGGCCTTTGTCCAGTGCGCGGGATCCAGGGATGAAAATCACCTGCCGTATTGTTCCTATATCTGCTGCATGGCATCGCTGAAGCATGCCACCTATATCCGGGAACAGTATCCCGACACCAAGGTCTATATTTTCTATATTGACCTGCGGACCCCGGGATATCGGTATGAACGATTCTATGAAAACGTCAAATCCGATGAAAACGTCGAGTTCGTCAAAGGCAAGGTGGCGGCTGTCGAAGACGGCGGCAACGGCAAAGTTACGGTGGTGGCAGAAGATGCCGTAAGCGGCGAGAAGATCCGTCAGACAGTGGACATGGCCGTGCTGGCCACGGGCATGCAGCCCAGTGCCGTCAACGCCAAGCTGCCTGCCGCGGATCTGCAATATACGGAAGACGGCTTCATCATCAATGACCTGGACAAGGGCGGCATGTTTGCCACCGGATGCGCCAATCGGCCAGCCGATGTCATGATGTCCAATCAGAATGCGACCGGTATTGCCTTAAAGGCGATTCAAACCATGGTGAAGCGGTAGGAGGTTAAATCATGAATAAAAAATACGGCGTTTATGTTTGTAAAGGATGCGGCATCGGCGATGCCCTGGATATAGATGCAATATCCGACGTGGTCGAGGAAGAGGCGCTGCCCTGCAAAACCCATGATTTTCTGTGCAGCCAGGAGGGCGTGGACTTTATCAAAAATGACATGGAAGAAAACGGGATAAACACCCTGGTGATCGCCGCCTGCTCCCGCCGCGTCAACTACAACACCTTCAAGTTCGAAGGCTGCATCGTGGAACGGGTCAATCTCCGCGAAGGCGTGGTATGGAGCCATCCCAGGGATCAGTTTCCCATGCTCACAGAAGAGGAAAAGCAGGACGAGGAGAATTTCGACCGCGTCCAGATGATGGCCGAAGATTACGTGCGCATGGGCATGGCCCGGGTCGAAAAGGTCAAGCTGCCCGAGCCGTACCTGCTTGATACCATGAGCAAAAAGATCCTGGTCATGGGCGGCGGCATCACCGGCATGAGCGCGGCACTGGATGCCGCCAATGCCGGCTATGAAGTGACCATCGTGGAAAAAGCGGGTCAGCTCGGCGGGAATGCGGCCAAGTGGCGCAAGCAGCTGCCGCTGCGGCCCCCTTACGAGGAGCTGATTCCGCCGATGGTATCGGATAAGATCAAGGCTGTGGAAAATCATCCCAACATTGATGTCCGCACCGAGACCGCGGTTGCACGGATTGCCGGACAGCCTGGCGATTTCACGGTGACGCTCAAAAATCCGGGCGAAAAGATTGAATTTGATGTGCCCTATCCCCTGCCCGAGGAAATGCGTGTGGATGAAAACGGCAAGGAACTGGAGGCCGAAGCCCTCATGGAGAAATACCGGGAGTATAACGAGGGGCGCCGGGACATCCTAACCATGGATCCCAACGGCGAGAAGTTCGGTGCCGTGATCCTGGCGGCCGGATGGCGGCCCTATGAGCCCAAGGATGACGAGTTTCCGCATCTGGGCTGGGGGGCAAGCCCGGACGTGATCACCAATTATCAGTTCGAGGAGATGGCTGCAGCCGGAAAGGTCACCCGGCCCTCTGACGGCAGGGAAGCCAAAAATGTGGTGTTTATTCAGAGCCCCGGTGCCGGACAGGATGCGGATTTCCCCTATACCGGCGTGGTGACCAGCATGGTGGCCTTAAAGCAGGCCCAGTACGTGCGCGAGGATTACCCGGATGGCAAGGCCTATATTTTCTACCAGCATATGCGAACTTCCGGTCTGGCGGAGAATTTCTACAAGGCCGCACAGCAGGATCCGGGCATTTTCATGAGCAAGGGAGAGATCACGGCCGTTGAGAAAAACGGCTCCGGGCTTTCGGTTACCGCGCAAAACACCCTGCTGGGCGAAAACATCGGCGTGAATGCGGATCTGGTGGTGCTGGGCACGGGCATGCTGCCGGTGACCTATGACGATCCCACTGTCAATCTGGCATACCGTCAGGGTCCCGGATTCCGGGACAACGAAGTTTTTGACCGGTATGCGGACTCCAACTTCATCTGTTTTCCCTATGAGACCCAGAGAACAGGGATTTATTCCGCCGGCGGGGTTCGCCGGGCGCTTTCCGTGGAGGAGTGCATGGAAGACGCCAGCGGCGCGGCCCTGAAATCAATTCAGTGCCTGGAAAGCGTTAACCGCGGGATTTCCGTTCATCCGCGGTACGGGGACATGACCTACCCGGACTTTTTCTTTCAGCGCTGCACCCAGTGCAAGCGGTGCACGGATGAATGCCCGTTTGGCGCAATTGACGACGATGAAAAAGGAACACCGAAACCCAATCCCACCCGGTGCCGCAGATGCGGGACGTGCATGGGCGCCTGCCCGGAACGGATCATCAATTTCGCCGATTACAGCATCGACAGCATCGGTTCCCAGGTCAAATCCATCGAGGTCCCCTCGGAAGACGACTATGACGAGCCGCCATTGCGGATCCTGGGCCTGGTCTGCGAAAATGATGCCTATCCGGCCATGGATATCCTGGGGCTTCACAAAAACTCCTTCTCTGCCGATGTCCGGATTATCCCGGTGCGGTGTCTGGGCTCGGTCAACGTGATCTGGATCAAGGACGCGCTGTCGCAGGGCATGGACGGTGCCTTTCTGCTGGGATGCAAGCACGGTGACGATTACCAGTGCCATTTCGTCAAAGGCAGCGAACTTGCCAGCATCCGGATGCAGAAGATCGGGGACGCGCTTTCCAGCCTGGCCCTGGAAGAAGAGCGGGTGGCACAGTACGAAGTCGCCATTGACGACTACGACAGGATTCCGGAGATCATCAACAGCTTTGTTGAACAGATCGAGGAGCTGGGGCCGAACCCGTTTAAGGGATTCTAAAAGGATTGATGCGAAAACAGCCCAATTGAGGAGGTTTGATTATGGCGGATAAATACCTGGTACAACCAGATGTGGATTTCATAAACGAGATCCGGGCGACGGGCGGCGAGACCCTGAAAAAATGCTTTCAGTGCGCCACCTGTTCGGTGGCCTGCCCCATTGCACCGGATCGCAAGCCCTTTCCCAGAAAAGAGATGATCGCGGCTTCCTGGGGGTTAAAGGACAAACTGCTGGGCAATCCGGATATATGGCTTTGCCACAACTGCGGTGACTGCACAGCCCAGTGCCCCAGGGGCGCAAAACCGGGAGATGTGCTGGCAGCCCTGCGGATGAAGGCGATTAATGAATACGCCACCCCCAAGAGCATTGCCAACGCGGTCAATGATAAAAAGAAGCTGCCGCTGCTGGCCGCGGTGCCGGCCATTGTGTTCATCGTGCTCGGGCTGCTGACAGGTCTGCTCGATTTCTCTCCGGAGCTCAACGCCCACGGCGAGATCGCGCATGCCCAGTTTTTCTCCACCTGGCTGGTGGACCTGGTGTTCATCCCGCTGAGCATCTGGGCGGTGGCGGTGTTTGCCCTGGGCCTGAAGCGGTTTATCGGCGACATTCACAGAAACGCGGTTGCAGAAGGCAAAACAGACAAGGAAAGCATCGATGCCAAGGGCTTTTTGTCCGCCCTCGTGCGGGTGATTCCCAAGATACTCAACCACCGGCAGTTCTCCGAGTGCGGAGAAAACAATGACCGGGCCACCCCGCACATGATGGTATTGTTTTCCTTTATCGGTTTGTTTATTGTAACCGCCGTGTTTTTCATCACGCTTTACGTCTTCGGCATCCACGGGCCGTATTCCCAGATCCATCCTGTCAAGATCCTGGCCAATGTCAGCGGCATCGCCCTGGTCATCGGCGCAGCCCTCTTGATGAAGCAGCGGATGGACAAAACCGACGAGGTCTCAACCTATAAGGACTGGTACCTGTTGTGGCTGGTGCTTGGGCTTGGCGTGACCGGCATGCTTGCAGAGCTGACCCGGCTGGCGGATGCGGCGTTTCTGACGTACCTCATCTATTTTATCCACCTGATGATGGTATTCCACCTGATCGCGTTTCTGCCTTTTTCCAAGCTGGCCCACCTGGTCTACCGGACCGTGGCCATGGCATATAAT
>CAZTHW010000021.1:0-18403 GCA_964613595.1 uncultured Desulfobacteraceae bacterium
CGTCTGCATCTTCCTTGTATCTGCGACAAACTTGAAAATCGCTCAATTTAGGTGTATAGAATAATTGATCCTGTGGTGTCAATTTTGATGGCGCAGCAAAAAGTCCAATATCTGCGTTACCCGCAATTTCTCAGAATTTAACGTACGGCTAAGTACGCTTCATTCTTCGAAATTGCGCAAGCCTTGATCTTGAACTTTTTACGGCGCCATCAAAATTGACTTTTTACGAAACCGTTAATTTGAACCGGCGCATTTGCGCCGGCTTTCAGCAAGGGGAACACGATATGATAGAAGAACGCCTGGATGACGATATCCGGATCGTTACCTTGAAAAACGGAAAAACCAACGCCTTGAACCGACAGATCCTGCAACGGCTCGAGGAGATCGCAATTGAAGCCGATCAGCATGACTCTCCCAAGGGAATTATCCTGACCGGTGAAGGCCGGTTTTTTTCCAGCGGCTTTGACCTGTCGCTTTTTCTCAGCTTTGCAGAAGAAAAGGAGGCGGTGGAATTTTTTGAATTCGAGCAGCGGGTTTTGACCGCGCTTTTTGCCTGCAGAAAACCCGTGATAGCAGCCCTTAATGGCCATGCCGCAGCAGGCGGGCTGGTTTATTCCATGGCCGCGGACTACCGGATCGTCAAGGAGCATCCCAAGATCAAGATCGGCATGTCGGAAATCAAGATCGGGCTTCCGTTAAACATTGCCCAGCACGAGGTGATGCGCTTTGGATTAGACGGCAATCACAAGTTCCGGGATGTGATGTATTTCGCGGACATGGTGGATGTTTACCGGGCCCGGGATCTCGGGCTCGTCGACGAATTGGCCGCCGAGGACCAGGTAATCGACCGGGCCAGGCAGGTGATCTCCCAGTGGATCGACACCCCGAACCGCCCTTTTATGCGAATAAAAGAGCTGCTGCGTGCAGAGACCGTGCAGCGGATTGAAAAAAACCTGGCAGCGGTGAACTGGCAGGCGGGCCTGGCGGGGCTGTTCAAGGACGATGTCCGGCAGACCCTGGAATTTGTCCAGGCCAGCATGAAGTAGCAGGCGGTATGTGTATTCAAGACCTGGATCATATCCTGCCCCTGGTGGAAAAGCCCAGCCGGTACATCGGTGGAGAAATCAATACCGTGCGCAAAAGCGAAGATTCGGTTGCCCTGCGCATGGCCCTGGCGTTTCCGGATACCTACGAGATCGGGACCTCTCATTTCGGCATGCAGATTTTGTATCACCTGCTCAATGCCCGGGCCGATGTTGCGGCAGAGCGGGTTTTTGCCCCGGGCACGGACATGGCCGCGCACATGAAATCATCTGGTACGCCGCTTTTTTCCCT
Organism: uncultured Desulfobacteraceae bacterium; assembly: GCA_964613595.1. Lineage (GTDB taxonomy): Bacteria > Desulfobacterota > Desulfobacteria > Desulfobacterales > Desulfosalsimonadaceae > Desulfosalsimonas. The sequence continues at coordinate 1,336 of CAZTHW010000021.1, forward strand.
GGAGACCCGAAGACCCCTTTCGCGTTTTGACATCGTAGGATTCAGCCTGCTCTACGAGCTGAACTATACCAACGTGCTGATGATGCTGGACCTGGCCGGCCTGCCCTTTTACGCCCGGGACCGGGATCTGAACCATCCCTTGATCATTGCCGGTGGGCCCTGCACCGTCAACCCCGAACCGGTGGCTCCCTTTTTTGATGCCATGGTGGTGGGGGACGGCGAACCCGTGCTCCCGGAGATGGCTGACGCCTGGATCCGCTGGAAATCCGGCGGGGACCGGGACAAAACCGAATTGTTGAAAACCTGGGCCGGAATCGAGGGCGTGTACGTCCCCGCTTTTTTTCGTCCCGATCCGGACACGGACGGATATCGGCACATGGTTTCCGTGCTGCCCGGCTATCAAAAAGTGCGGCGGGCCGTTGCGCCGGACCTGGATGCCGTGCCGTTTCCGGATGCGCCGGTGGTCCCGTTCGGCCGTCCGGTGCATGACCGCCTCCGCCTGGAAATCGCCCGGGGATGTACCCGCGGATGCCGGTTTTGCCAGGCAGGTATGATTTATCGACCGGTACGCGAGCGTTCGCTTTCCCGGCTGGTTTCCCTGGCTGAAAACGGGATTTGCGCCACAGGCTATGACGATCTTTCCCTGCTGTCCCTGAGCACCGGTGATTACAGCCGCCTGCTGCCGCTGATGAAGCATTTTTCCGATCACTACGGTTCCAGCCGCCTGGCAATGTCCATTCCTTCTTTCCGGGCGGGCACGCTTAGCCAGGAGATGATGGAACTCATCCGCAGCGTGCGCAAGACCGGCTTTACCATCGCCCCGGAGGCCGGCAGTGCGCGCCTGCGTTCAGTGATCAATAAGAACATCTCGGAGGCCGAAGTCTTTGATACCATGAAGACCGCCTTTGACCTGGGCTGGCAGTTGGTCAAGCTTTATTTCATGATCGGCCTGCCTTCGGAAACCGATGCCGATGTGGCCGGGATTGCCGAGCTGGTCCGGCGGCTGCGCAAAGCCCGGCCCCGGGGCAAGCGGGGCGGCAACATCAACGTCAGCGCGGCCACGTTCATTCCCAAGTCGCACGTGCCCTTTCAGTGGGCCGCCCAGGAGGACACGCAGTCCGGCCGGGAGAAAATCGAATCTCTCCGGGCCCGGCTTGCTGTCAAGGGCGTGGATTTTAAGTGGCAGGACCCCGAGACGAGCTGGCTGGAAGGGGTTTTTGCCAGGGGCGACCGGAGGCTGGCCCCGGTTCTGGCGGCCGCCTACAACCGCGGGTGCCGGTTTGACGGGTGGAGCGATTTCTTTGATTTCAAGGCCTGGCACGGGGCTTTTTCTGATGCGGGCGTGGACCCGGAAATCTTTTTGCGGCAGATCCCTTTTGATGCCCCGCTTCCCTGGGATCACATTGATACCGGGGTTTCCCGGGAATTTCTCCGCGATGAGTATCAAAAGGCGACCCGGCAAGCGCCGACCGGTGATTGCCGCCACGGGGAATGTCAGGGGTGCGGGGTTTGTGACTTTGACGAGCGAAGGCCCGTCAATGCAGATGAAAAAACCGGGGACAACGGTTTTTCTTTGCAGTCAACAGAAAGGGATGCAGGCACCGGGTCTGCTTTTTATAATGCCCCCGAGCAAAGGATGAAAGTGAGCTACACCAAGCTCGGGCCGGCCAGATACTTCGGTCATCTGGAACTGGGCAACATCCTGTTGCGGGCTTTGCGCCGGGCCGGCATCCGGCTTGCCTATTCCGGCGGCTATCATCCCAAGCCAAAGGTTGCATTCGGGGATGCGCTGCCTGTTGGCATGGAGAGTATGTGTGAAGTCTTTTTCATGACCATTGCGTATCCGTCCGATCCGGCGGAAATTCAGTCGGCAGTCAACCGGCAGCTGCCCGAAGGGCTTGCGGTCAGCAGTTGCGAGCCTGCGGCAAAAAAGGCCGCTCCCCTGCAGACCGGCGTTGTCTCGTACAGAATTACCCTGCCGGAGGGCGCTTGTTTTGATGCGGCAGCGCTGGCGCGCTTTGTTGCGGCCGCCTCGTTTGAAATGACTGTGACAACCAAAAAGCGCGGCGAGCTGCGGATCGATTTGAAATCCGTTGTCGCGGAATGTGCGCTTGAGCGTTCTGACAGCCTGCGGATCGCCATTTTAAGGGAGCCTGGCAGCGCCATTCGGCCCTCTCGCGCTGTTCAATCGATTTTCGCCTTGTCCGATACGATCCTGCAGCGATGCCGGATCCTGAAGCTGGCTGAGCAATGTGACGCGAATCCGGAATCTTGGAACCAATGCCATACTCAGAGAGGTTTGCATGGATAAGGAACTGATCATCAATGCGCTGGGTCCGGAAATCCGGGTGGCCCTTCTGGAAAACAATGTTCTTGTGGAAATCTACGTGGAGCGCCCTGACGAGGGAAACATTGCGGGCAATATTTACAAGGGACGCGTTCAGCGGGTCCTGCCCGGTATGCAGGCGGCCTTTGTTGACGTCAACCTGAAACAGGCGGCTTTTATTTACGTGGATGAAGTTTTAAACGGCGTTACCCCGCAGCCTGAAGGCGTGCTTTTGCAGCAGGAAAAAGACAAAGCCGAACCCGAGAGCGGGGCGGATGAAATAGAAGGGGAAAACGGACCCGGCAGCACCCGTTCAGCAAGCCGGCCGCGTCCGGATCGGCACGCCATTGAAGAAATGCTTACCGAGGGCCAGGAAATTCTCGTGCAGGTGGCGCGTTCTCCCATCGGCAGCAAGGGCGCGCGGCTGACCAGTTATATTTCGCTTCCCGGCCGCTTCCTGGTGCTGATGCCGACCGTGGATCATATCGGTATTTCCCGCAGAATTGCAGATGAAGCAGAGCGCACCCGTCTCAGGGAAATCGTGGAAACCCTGCGAACACAGCCCTACGGCTACATCGTGCGCACTGCCGGGGATGGCGTACCGCAAGAGGTGCTTGCCCAGGAGATGGAGTTTTTAAACAAGCTGTGGAACCATATCCAGCAGCGTTTCCACGAGGTTTCCGCGCCGAAGATGCTCCACGAGGAGCTCACTGTGACCCTTCGCTGCGTGCGGGATTTGCTGGCCCACGAGGCGGACAGGGTTACTATTGATTCCGCCGAGGTGTATCATTCGGTTTATGATTTTATTCAAAACTTCATGCCGCGCCTGTCGAATTCGGTGTCGCTGTATACCCGCGAGGAGCCGATTTTTGATGCCTATAACCTGGAAGTCGACGTCCAGCGGGCCATGAAGAAAAAGGTCTGGCTCAGGTGCGGCGGGTATATCGTGATTGAAATTACCGAAGCCCTTGTGGCCATTGACGTGAATACCGGGCGTTATGTGGGCAAGCGGAATTTTGCCGAAACCGTGCTCAAGACCAACCTCGAGGCGGTCAAGGAAATTGCCTACCAGATTCGGCTTCGCAACCTGGGGGGAATCATCATTATCGATTTTATCGACATGGAAAGCAAGAGTGACCAGGAGAAGGTCTATAATAGGCTCCGGGAGGCCCTAAGCCGGGACAAGGGTAAGACCAACGTGCTGCCCATGTCGGATATGGGCTTGATCCAGATGACCCGTAAACGGGTGGTCAAGTCCCTGCCGCGCATGATGTGTGAGCCGTGCTTTTATTGTGAAGGCGAGGGCATGCTGCTGTCGCGCCGGACCATCTGCTACAATATTTTCCGGGAGGTCTGTCGGCAGGGTGCGGATTCCGGGGGAAACTGCTTCCATATCAAGGTCAATCCGGTGATTGCCGATTTGCTGCTGGGCCAGGAAAGCCAACTGATCTCTTCGCTCGAACAGCGGGTGGGCCGTCAGATCTGCATCTATCCGATTGACGATTATCATCTGGAACAATACCATATTGAGGAGATTCGGGAGGATTAATTTGCATGGAGGCAAACGTTGATTTGGATCTTGACAAAAATGGTTATATTGGTCTAACAATCTCTTGATTCGGATTTGATGATATCATGGATAAGAACCTTCTTCGTCTTTCGGGCGGAATCAACATACACGATAAAAAGGTGGAACAATGAAACGGACCTATCAACCAAGCAGAATCAAAAGAGCCAGAACACACGGTTTCTTAAAACGGATGTCCACCAAGCAGGGCAGGCGGGTCATCAACCGGCGAAGGGCCAAGGGCCGCAAGCGCCTCACGGTTTGATGCATCCGGGCGGCGAGCGCATCCAAAAGCGGGACAAGCTGCTGAAACGTCCCGAGTTTCTTTATTTGTCCAGGCATGGACGCAGTGTGCACAACCGGTATTTCGTGGTGGCGTATTGTTCAAACCGGCATGAGCGCCCGCGTCTTGGCGTAACGGTTACCCGGAAAATCGGCGGTGCGGTTGTGCGCAACCGGATCAAGCGGATCGTCAGGGAGTACTTTCGGCGTTATCGCCATCAGATCGGAGGCAACCGGGACATTAACGTTATTGCCAAAAAGGCGGCTGCCAATGTATCCACCGAGCAGGCTTTTGCCGCGCTGGGGCACCTCTTCGGCAAAATCAGGGAGCATACCGATTAAGTATCTGCTGTTACTGATCATTAAGCTGTATCAGGCATTGATCTCACCTCTCATCGGACCGCGATGCCGGTTTTATCCGACCTGCTCCGAGTACGCCTTTGAGTCTGTCCGGTGTTTCGGCGCGTTCCGGGGCGGTTGGTTGGCTCTCCGGCGCATGGTGAAATGCCACCCATTTCACCCCGGCGGATATGACCCGGTTCCGGGCGCGGATGAGAACTCGGCGATGCGCCCGTGTGTGGATGGAAAAGGATCCGGGGAGACGGCATCGCATTTATGAAAACAGCCGGCCGGCGCGCCTCTGTTGTCCGGACCTTCCTTACTGCCTTGCGGCCCGGCAAAAACCCCTTGTTGCCATGATTCGTGTTATGAACCGGCATTGTTGGTGCATGTCCCGGTTCGTTTTTTTTATGGCTTAGCTATCGCGTTGCTATTCAGGAGTGGAGATGGAACACATACGTTTGTTGTTGGCAATTGTGCTGACGATCATGGTCTTTGTGCTCTGGGAGGTGCTTTTTGTGCCGACCCAGGCCCCGGAACCCCCGGCCGAACCGGCTCGGACCGAAAAATCCGGGCAAACCGATACCAAGGAGCCGACCCCCCGGGAAGAGGGACAATCCGGTGCCGGCACCGGGAAGGAAGCTGTTTCCGCTGAAGTCGGGGACGCCGAACCCGTGCCGGCCAAGAGCTTTAAGACCATAACCGTTGAAAACGACCTGTACCGGGCCGAGATTTCGGAAAAAGGCGCTGCCATCACGCGGTTTGTCCTCAGCGAATACAAGGCCGAGGCCGGACCCAACGCACCCCCTCAGGAACTTGTCCCGGCGGCTAACAAGAACGGCACCGCCCTGGTTCGCCCTTTAGCGCCTCGGTTTTCGGATCTTTCCAATGCAGTGTATACAACGGATTTTGACCGGAAACGGCTGCGCGTCCGCGGGGCCCCGGAGTCCATTTCCTTTTACCTGCAGGTGGACAGCGGCCTGGTGATTGAAAAACAGTATGTGTTTCATCCGGACAGTTACCGCGTTACGCTGAACGTCAGCCTGGTCAATCAGACCGGGGCCAGCATCGGTTCCGGGTTGCTGGTGGACATGACAAATCCCCCGCCGGATGGCAGCCGGTTTGTTTTTGCCGGACCGTTTGCCTATATTAACCAGGAACTCGAAGAAATTGACGTGGACGATATCGCGGATCAGAGCGTTTATCCTGGCAAGATCAAGTGGGCCGGCCTGGAAGACCGGTATTTTATGACCGCGCTGGTGCCCGGGCAACCGACTTCCACCGAGATTCGCCTGCATAAAAATCAGGCCGAGAATTTGGTACGCCTCACCTACGTGCAGCCGGGCGATTCTCTGGCACCGGGTCAGCGCCAAACCCATGCGTTTGAACTGTTCATGGGTCCCAAGCGCATGTCAGAACTCAAGGCATTCGGCCATGATCTGGACGAGGCCATTAACTTCGGGTTTTTCGATATTATTGCCAAGCCGTGCCTGTGGCTGATGAACAAGGTTCATGACAATGTATTTGCCAATTACGGGGTGGCTATTATTCTGGTCACGCTTTTGTTTAAGATCATCTTCTGGCCGCTGGGCAGCAAGAGCTACCGGTCCATGGCGGAGATGAAAAAGCTTCAGCCGCTGATGTCGGAGATCCGTCAGAAGTACAAAGACGACAAGAAAAAGATGAACGAGGAGATCATGCGCCTCTATCGGACCTACAAGGTCAACCCCATGAGCGGGTGTTTGCCGATGGTGGTGCAGATTCCGGTGTTTATCGCATTTTACCGGATGCTCTACGAGGCCATAGAACTCCGTCATGCCCCGTTTATGTTGTGGATCAATGACCTTTCCGCACCGGACCGGCTTTTTCGCTTTGATGTCACCATTCCCTTTATGGCAGCGCCTTACGGGATTCCGGTTTTGACCATCATTATGGGCGCCACCATGTTTCTGCAGCAGAAGCTTTCCCCGCCGCCCGGCGATCCGTCGCAGGCCAAGTTCATGATGATGATGCCGCTGATATTTACCGTGATTTTTATCAACTTCCCGGCCGGGCTGGTGCTTTACTGGTTGACCAATAACGTCCTCTCAATTGCCCAGCAATACTATATTACGCGGAAAACCGTTTAATTTGGAGGCATGTACCCATGAGTGCGTACCAGGATTTTGAAGAAAAAAGTGTTGATAAAGCCGTGGACAAGGCCTGCGGCGAGCTCGGGATCCGGGCGGATCAGTTGAAATATGATATTATTTCCCATGGCTCCAGCGGTATTTTCGGTCTGGTCGGTGCGAAAAAGGCCGTAATCCGGGTTGTTCTGCCGGAAGGGGATGCCGGGGCGGCTTCCGCTGAATTTGATCCGGACGAGGATGCCCCTGAACCGGAGGATGACGACAAAACCGCCTCGGCCCTGGTGGACGAGGCTTTTGGTTCGTCCGGACAGGCCCCGGCCCAGGCTTCCCCTGAGGGACAGGTTTCTGCCGAGGATGCGGATAAGCGCGCTGAGATCGTCTGGTGGGTGCAGGGATTTCTTGATCGCATTATTGCGTTGGTTTCCCCGGACTCCGCGGTATCCGTTGATGCCGATTCCCAGGTGCTGCGTTTTGAAATCAAGGGCGGCGACAGTGCGCGGTTGATAGGGAAAAAAGGCCAGACCCTGGATGCGATTCATTATCTTGTGGAAAAGGGGGTCTACAAGCAGTATGGCAGCACCCTGCCAATCGAAATCGACGTGGAGGGGTATCTGGAAAAGCGCCGGACCGATCTTACCTCCCTGGCATCCCGGCTGGCAAACAAGGCGCTGCAGACTGGAAAACCCATGGTTATCAACCGGATAAGCGCCCAGGACCGGCGTGTGGTGCATCTGAGTTTACGCGACAACCGAGAGGTCCGCACTCAGAGCGTTGGCAGCGGCGATTTGCGCAAGCTTTTGATTATGCCCAAAAAGAAATCACAGGCGAAATCATCCAAGTCCGAGGGCGAGTAAGCTCGCATCCGGGGTGCCATGTGTTTCCGGAATCAAAGAGGACCCTGCGATGGATCGCTCAACAATTGCAGCCGTTGCCACGCCAGAGGGAATCGGGGGCATCGGGATTATCAAGGTTTCCGGGCCGAAAGCCATGGATCTCGCAGATGCTGTTTTCCGGCGGGGCCCGGGTTCCGATGATGGAAACGGTAACGGTTCGCCCGGGCTGTTTTCCGGCGAATTTCAATCCTGGCGAATGTATTTCGGCCGTATCTGCGAGCCGGCCACCGGCAGGATCCTGGATGAGGTCGTGCTTGCGGTGATGCGTGCGCCTCACTCCTACACCCGTGAGGACGTGGTGGAGATTCAGGCCCATGCCGGGCCAAAGGTGCTTCAAAACATCCTGGACCTCTTGATATCCCAGGGTGCCCGTCCCGCCGATCCCGGCGAGTTTACCCGACGGGCTTTTGTCAACGGCCGGATTGATTTGACCCAGGCCGAGGCCGTGGCGGATCTGATCAACGCCACTTCTGATGCGGCCGTGGACATGGCCGTATCCCAGATTTCCGGCGGGTTGAGATCATATCTCGAATCCATCCGCCAGGCACTGCTTTCTGTTTTGACCACCCTGGAGGCTGCCATTGACTTTCCAGACGCCGTGGATGAGGATATTGATACGGGAGTTCAGATCGGTATTCTTCAGGACGCGGTATTGGATCCGGTCCGGGATTTGATTCAGGGTTACGAGGCCGGGCATTTTCTGCGGGACGGGCTGCAGGCGGTCATCGCCGGAGGCCCGAACGTCGGCAAATCGAGTTTGATGAACCGCCTGGTCAACCGCAATCGGGCCATTGTTACCGAGATGCCCGGTACGACGCGGGATTGTATCGAGGCCGCCTTAATAAATCGGGGAGTACCCGTTGTTCTGGCCGATACGGCCGGGTTGCGCGAAGATCCGGATCCGGTTGAGCGCCTGGGCATAGAAATGACCCGGGAATACCTGGAATCCGCTGATATTGTGCTGTTCGTGGTGGATGCCGGATGCCCCGCCCGGCCGGAGGACCTGCGATTGTTTGCGGGCCTGGGGGACAAGCGTGTAATTCTTGTGGTCAACAAGTCGGACCTGGCCGATCCGGACAGGCGCTTTGAACTGCCTGTACAATGGGCACAGGTACCTTGTGTGCATGTATCCGCATTGTACGGCACCGGTATTGACGAATTAAAGGATCGGATCGCGGATATTTCCCTTTATTCCAAGTACCCGCCGAACCGGCGGTTTATTCCCAACTGGCGCCAGAAGACCCTGCTGGACCAGGTTTATCGGGCTGTGTCAGATGCGGTAAGCGGATTCACCGGGCAGGGGGCCTTTGAGCTGATGTCCATTGATCTGCGGGAGGCCCTGACCTGTCTGGATGAAATCACCGGGCATTACGCGGCGCCCGATGTGCTGGATCGCATTTTTAGCCAGCACTGTATTGGGAAATAATTCCGGTGTTAAAATTGATGAGCCTGTAAAAAGTCCTTGAGGCTCCTGGAGCGAGGAAACTCCTTTTTCGCACCGCCGATCAGCCAAGGCGTTTACGGATTTCCTTTGTTGCAAAAATACTGCCCTGGCGGGATAAACAGCTTTTTACGAATTCATCAAAATTCAGCGGTTTTACCTGGTACACTTGTTGACATTTGCAGCATAATGCCGGTGTTGATAAGCGGGTTTTTGCAGGGGGCGAACCTGTGTGTTCGCCCGGGAGTCGCCCTGCACAAAGGTTCGGCCCCTGGGTGGGGGTCTTTTGCAGCGGCTTTTCAAGCGGTCTTTAAAGCATTCAAGTTGATTGTTTCACGTGGAACAATCTACATCACGCCGGGCAATCGGCTTGCTGCAAGCATCCGGCGAAGTTTTCCCATAAGGAGGCAGAGATTCATGGACATTGATTTCACCCCGTTTTTTCAAAAATATGAAGCCCTGGCAGCCCAGGCGGATCAAGCATTCGAGCGGATCAAGCAGGCGTATCCCGAGGCGGTGGTTTGCGTGCCAAAGTGCACGGATTGCTGCTATGCGCTTTTTGACCTCACCCTGATTGAGGCCATGTACCTGAACAGCCAATTTAAAGCTTCCTTTACCGGCCAGGCCCGCGAGGAGATGCTGGAAAAAGCCAATAAGGCGGATCGCAAAATATACAAGCTGAAGCGGGAAGCTTTTCACAAGACCCGTGACGGCCACGACGAGCAGGAAGTGGTTGAGGAAGTCGCCCGGGAGCGGATTCGCTGCCCCCTGTTAAATGATTCTGATTTGTGTGATCTCTACGATTCCCGACCGATCGCCTGCCGTATTTACGGTGCGCCCCTGGCCATCGGCGGGCAGGGTAGAACCTGCGGTCGAACGGGTTTTGAGCCCGGAGAGCAGTACTCGACCATTAACATGGATGCCATTCATGAGCAGTTGCTGAAGCTGTCAGCCGAGCTTGTCAAGTATGTTGAGTCCCGGCATGTGAAGATGGGCGATGTGCTTGTTCCCGTGTCCATGGCGCTGTTGACTGAGTACAACGAGGAATACCTGGGAATCGGGCCGGCACCGGCTGAATCCGAGGAATCCTGCTAAACCGGGAGGTCGTTATGAATCTGTCAGATGAAAAGAAGGAAGGGTTGAAAAAAGCGATTTTTGACGGCATGTCGCAGCGGCGGCAGAAGCATATATTAAAGCGGGGGTATGAAAAGTGGGATCCTTTTGAAGAGCCCAAGGATCCGCTGGATATCCGCATGGATCGCAGCCGGCGCACGATGACGGATCTGATCCGCGAATTCACGCAGTCCCTGGATACCTCGGATCACGGGTATGACTACCGGAAAGGGGCGCTGGAGATCTGCCTCGGGATTATCAACGAGGATGAGCGCTACCTGGGAATGTTTGATTTTGCCTGCTGGTACCGGGATTTGCTCGAAAGGGAGTCGATCGGGAAATAGGCTTTTGGTTCCGCCGTTACTTACCCCCTGGGTCGTTTCAAATGCTTGAGCTTAAGGGATAGGCGTCCGGTTTGCGATGGCGATGACTATTTGCCGGTACAACTCGACCGGATGGCCTCTTCCGGCAATGCACGTGAAGGCGCTTTAACCTTTGGCGTATCTAAGAAACCTTTCCCCTTGTGCAGTTCTGCAAAGAAACATCGAGCTTCCCGGATTTTCGCAGGATCGGGACGGCGGGGAAGTTTGTGCGTCTGCCGTCCGCATTCGCGCCCAATGCATCTGCGCAAACCACCCCGCCGTCCCGACCTGACCAACCGCCTCGACAGTTTTCCCGGCTTAATCCCTGATGGTTTCGTAAAAAGTCGATTTTCTCGCTCTGCGCCCAAAATGATCAAATGTCGTTCAAAAATGACTTCCCGGAAAGTTCTTTTTTGCGCACTTGCAAAATTGCACTTAGTTGCCCTGACGGCGGTGCGGAAAAGCGGGTTTCCGAGCGGAAATCGAGGCTCCGGGAGGCTCCTGGAGCGAGGAAACTCCTTTTTCGCACCGCCGATCAGCCAAGGCGCTTACGGATCTCCTTTGTTGCAAAAGTACCGCCCTGGTAGAATAATCAGCTTTTTGCGCGTTAATCAATCTCTGATCGCCTCAAAATCGCGGTATAGGGGCGAACCTGTGCGTTGGCCCGAATATATGGTGCCCGAACGAAAACCAGGATTTTTTGTCAAGATCAAGGAAGGCGAAAATTTTAACCGCAGGCATACTCGAAGTATTCTGAGGATTAAAATTTGAGCCTGACACAGATATTGGCGAAAAAGACGGTTTTCGTTCAGGCACTATATGATTATTCATGCCGACCCGATCCTGCATGGTTTTCTCGTGCGGAGATTGGCAGGGTTGTTCTGTGCAGGGAGGGCCGGCGTTATGCGCCGAAAAGCCACAGAAGCACGGGAAGCAGCAGGACAACAGCTATTATCATCAGACCGGGCGGGGAAAGATACGGCTTATACCAGGGTTCTTTCCGGGTCTTGGCATTTCTTACCTCGGATAAAAACCAGTTGCCCAGAATACCGGCGGCGATCAGCATTGCAATTGCTTTAATGAAAAACAGAAAATTCAAAATTCCTCCATTTTATTCTTTTTTCCTTTGCCTTGGATAAATGCCGGGCCACCCGGCAAAAACGTGGCTTGCGGCTTGGATTGTTCCACGTGAAACAATTCCGATTGTACTTATTCGTAAATCTTTTCTTCCGGTGCCCCGGATTCGGCGGCATCGCCTTCATAATCCCGGATTTCCGCGCCGGCCTTTTTGCGGTTGAAATATTCGCGGTACCATTCATGGGCCTCAATCATGGACATCACTTCATTGTCCATGTCAATGATCATCTGCCGCGGAACCCATTTGACCAGATCCCTGGCCTCGTCACGGATTTGCCGGGTTTTTTCCGATAAAAGACAGTCAAACATGATGCGTACTCCTGCCTTGGGTATGAAAATCTTAATGCATATGTACCGACTGCGTGTTTTTGCTTTGGTTAATGCCAGGAAGCAATTATGAATGCATCATTTGGCTTTTCAGGTAAACAATTGCGCCCGGTATTTGTCCACACGAAGTTCACGAAGCGCATGATGCGGGATAAAATAAAAATTAATAACTTCGTGTCCTTCGTGGTTGTTATTGGAAATCGCTCAATTTAGGAAATAAAAGTATCCGCGGGTCAGGCGGGATGTCAAGCAAACATTTTACGAAGCGCAAACTCCGGACAGGGGCAAAGCCGGCGGGGAATTCGCGGAAAGCAGAAAAATCAACGAATAATGGCCTGGCTGACAGTTTCGGCAAAAACAGAACGAAATTGGGCCAGTTCTTCATCCGTGTGGAGATGATCATTGTTTTTGAAAAATTCCGGGCAAAGCACGTTGTCTGTGCCGGGTTTCTGGATGGCATGCAGGTCTGCGCCCCGGATCAGTTCGGCCATCTCGGCAACCGCAGCAGCGTCTGTAAATGGTTTGACGCAGGTGGTTCGAAACTCATGCGATAGCCCGGAATCCAGTATAATGCGCACGGTTTGCCGGATGGTCTCCGGATCAATACCATTTGAAACCGCGGATGGATAGCGATCCGGGGTGGTCTTGATATCCATTGCAATGTAATTGACAAGGTCCCGGTCGATTAGTTCCCGGATGACCGAGGGGTGACTGCCGTTAGTGTCGATTTTCAAGGCAAAGCCCATGGACCGGATCTGCCGGCAGAAATCGGCTAGATCGGGTTGCAGCGTCGGTTCCCCGCCGGAGATGACCACTGCATCCAGGTATTTACCACGGGCTTCCAAAAACTGCCAGATTCCGTCCACGGACAACGCCTGCGTGCCCGGGCCGGGTGCCGCCAGATCCGGGTTGTGGCAGTAGGGGCAGTGAAAGTTGCACCCGGCCGTGAAGACCACGCAGCTGATCTGCGGCGGATAATCAATCAGGGAATATTTCTGCAGGCCGCCGATTCGCATTTTTCCGCATAACGCGCTATGATTGGGAGAAATCCGGTGCCCGGCCCCCGGCTGTTCAGGAAGCCACCGCAAAGGTCTTGCGCATGCCGAATTCGCTCTGTTTGCCGTTGTTCCATTGGTGCACGGGCCGCAGGTAACCCACCACGCGGGAGTATACTTCTGTCTGGCTCTGGCACTTGGGGCATTGCTCGTAATACCCGCTCAGGTAGCCGTGACCGGGGCATACGCTGAAAGTCGGCGACAGCGTAAAATATGGCATGCGGAAGTTTTCCGTAATTTTCCGGACGAGGTTCTTGGCGGATTCAAAGTGATGCATCTGTTCGCCCAGAAAGACATGAAAAACCGTGCCGCCGGTATACTTGGTCTGCAGCTCGTCCTGCAGTTCCAGCGCCTCGAACAGGTCGTCTGTATAGTTGACCGGAAGCTGGCTGGAATTCGTGTAAAACGGATTCGCACCCGCCTGGTAATCGGTTTCATTGGCGCAGGTAATCTCAGGATAGGTTTCCTTGTCAAGAATGGCCAGCCGGTAGGCCGTCCCCTCTCCCGGCGTGGCTTCCAGGTTGTAGAACTCGCCGCTTTGTTCCTGGAATTCCTCGAGCACGCCGCGCATGTAGTCGAGGGTCTCCTCGGCAAAGCCGCGGCCCTCGGCCGTTCCAATGTCCTGGGATATCAGGTTCAGGCATGCCTCGTTCATCCCGATCAGGCCGATGGTGGAAAAATGGTTGGTCCAGTAGGCCCCGGACTGCTCTTTAATACCGCGCAGATAAAACCGGGAATACGGATACAGGCTCTGATCGGTGAACTTTTCCAGCACCTTGCGCTTGATAGTCAAGCTCTCGGCTGCAATTTCCATTTGTTCCCGCAGCCGGGAATAGAAATCCTGGCGGTCTTCAGCCAAAAGGCCGAGGCGGGGCAGGTTTATCGTGACAACGCCGATAGAGCCGGTCAGTGGATTGGCACCGAACAGTCCGCCGCCGCGCTTTTTGAGTTCCCGGTTGTCCAGGCGGAGCCGGCAGCACATAGAGCGGGCGTCCTCGGGCGACATGTCCGAGTTGACAAAGTTGGAAAAGTACGGAATGCCGTATTTGCCTGTCATCTTCCAGACATTGTCAAGATTCGGGTTGTCCCAGTCAAAATCCGCGGTGATGTTATAAGTCGGGATGGGGAAGGTAAAAACCCGGCCCTTGGCATCGCCTTCCATCATCACCTCGGCAAAAGCGCGGTTAAACGTGTTTAACTCGGACTGAAAATCACCGTAAGTGTCCTGCTGATACTCCCCGCCGCAGATTACCGGGGAATCCTTGAGCATCTGCGGGATGTTGAGATCCAGGGTGATGTTGGTAAACGGGGTTTGAAAGCCGACCCGGGTCGGAATATTGATGTTGAATATAAATTCCTGCAGGGCCTGTTTAACATCCCGGTAGGACAGGCCGTCATACCGGATAAACGGTGCGAGCAGCGTGTCAAAGTTGGAAACCGCCTGGGCGCCGGCTGCTTCTCCCTGAAGGGTGTAGAAGAAGTTGACAACCTGGCCCAGGGCCGAGCGCAGGTGTTTGGGCGGGGCGCTTTCCACCTTGCCGGTTACCCCCATGAATCCGACCCTTAAAAGATCCTGGAGATCCCATCCAACGCAGTACACAGACAGCAGGCTCAGGTCGTGGATGTGAACATCTCCGTTTTTATGCGCATTTCGTACTTCCGGGGGATAAATCCGGTTTAACCAGTATTCCGCGGTCACGTCAGAGGAAATGTAATTGTTCAGGCCCTGCAGGGAAAAACTCATGTTGCTGTTTTCCCGGATTTTCCAGTCCATCTTCTGAACATAATTTTCCACGAGTTCCACGTTGGCGCGGGTGGTGATGTTACGGATCTGGGCATGCTGTTCCCGGTAGAGAATATAGGCCTTGGCGGATTTGTGAAATGGGGATTCAATCAGTACCCGCTCCACGATATCCTGGATTTCCTCAACCTCGGGCGGGGAAGTGAGCTGGACTTCATGGGCCAGGGTCAAAACGCGCAACATCAGTTTTTTGGCCATCTCTTCGTCAAATTCACCGGTGGCGCTGCCTGCCTTGGCAATGGCGGCGGTAATCTTGGAGGCATCGAACTGAACGACTCTTCCGTTGCGCTTTTTGATGTGGGTAAACATATGCGCTCCTTTTTTGCTTCATGGTGGTTGCGGATTCAGGGGTTTTCGCCCGGCCAGTTTGAAGGCGCCCTGCCCTTTATGTAAACCTATAACAATATATGGTTATCTGTCAATAAAAAAATCTATATATTGTATCCTGAGGGGCGAATTTACGGATGGGGGGCGGCATCCGCCTTCGGGGTTATCCACAGGTAGTCTGCAGCCGTAAGTTCTTCTTGCCGGCCTGCGGCAACCGGCATAACTGTGCGAAACGGTGCGCGGGAGCGGCGGTAGGCACGGGACGGGATGCCGAAGTCCCGGATGATATGGCCGTTTCCAGCGAAAACCACCATAAGGCGATTTTCGCGCTTGCGGCTGACGGTCTCGGCCATGACTTCATCCCAGAGGACCTGAGCCTGGTAAAAATGCGCAAATTTGTAGTCTCTGCCGAACAGGCGCCGGTTATGGTGGCCCTCAAAAATCTTCCGTACGTATTCGCGGTGCTCGGAATCAGAAAGGTCGATTTCAACGGGCAGCCTGGCCGCATCTTCGGGCAGAAGAGAGTTTAACCCCCCGGCTGCGACCTTTGGGGGCACGTGAAAGGCGATGTTCAAACCGTAAAGCGCAACCCGGTGCTCCCGGATAAAGTCAAGCAGGTCTGCATAAAGCCCGAAGTCGTATTTCCAGTTGGCATACCAGTGAACCTTTCGAATAAAGGCATCGGTTTCCAGGTTGCCGGCAGACCACTGATCAAGCACGTGCTGATAGGGGCGGGAAAACATCTCCATGCCCACGCAGAGCCCGGGATGCTCCTGATGCAGAGCCTTGAGGATTTTTAACTGGATATCATGATCCGTGTCCCGGGTGTGGGTTTCACCGACGTAAACCACGCGGGCATCTGCGAGGTCGGCAATCATTTGCTCAAAGGAAACCGGTCCCTTGGCATCAGCCGATACAATGGTCCCCGGGCGATAGGATTCGGAAAGAGACGGAATCCGGGATCGCTCTATTTTCGGGGCGCAGCCGAAGGCGGCCGTCAGGGCGACCAGGAGCAAAACCACTCCAGCACGAAGGCACAGGGCGGAAAACCACCCGGCCTTCTGCCCCGGGGGGCAAGACAATGCTTGATCCAAAGCGTGGCTTGGGTTAATAAGGCTCATATGCAGATCAATAAAACGCATTTGTTTCGCAGTGAAGCGCCGCCCTGGTACCGATCCACGCCGATTTTTATGCTGGCGGCCCTGGTGCTGGCGGCCCTGATCGTCCTGGGTGCCATCGGAATCCAGGTAGCAATCCGGCAGCCGGTGTACCGGGATTTCATGTGGGTTCCCCTGCTGCTGGTGCTTTGTTCCGGGTACCTGTTTATTGCCGTCTGCCTGCGGCTTGCCCGCCGCTGGTCGTCTGGTGCCGGATCATGATTCCGGATGGTTTCTATTTCTGTTGTTCCCTGTATTCATCAAACTGCATTTTTTTGTAGTCATCCGAACCAATGTAGCGAAGGACATGCACCATGGTTTCCGGCGGGATGAACCCGGGCTGGCTCCCGATGCGCTCGGCTTCCTGGTCGACAAACCAGTTGAACGGGAACCGATTGGCCCCGTATTTCCGGGCCACCTTGGGTTCCTCCTCTGCATTGACACGGATGGGAATGAAATTGGCATTCAGGTAGGCGACCACATCGGCGTCTGAAAAGGTCTCCTGTTGCATCATCTTGCAGTAAGAGCACCAGTCCGTGTAAAAATGCAGGTAGCCTTTCTTGTTGCTTTTCTTTATTTGCTTCATTCCGGATTCATAGGAATACCACTGAATATCCGTGCTGCCGGCAAAGGCGGCTCCAGCGGAAAACAGCAGGCCCCATCCGACCGCAGCGGTCAGCAGAATATGCATAATGTTTTTGGGCATGGATTTTCTCCCTTTATAAAATTTGAGAACCTGTAAAAAGTTGATTATACTGCCGACGGCATTTTTGCAGAAAGGAAATCCGTAAGCATCTTGGCTGATCGGCGGT
>CAZTHW010000022.1:0-17995 GCA_964613595.1 uncultured Desulfobacteraceae bacterium
CGGGTGCAGCGCCAGATCCAGACCAACCGGAAGCTCTATGATATCTACGTCAATGACGCCGATTTGATCGGCACCCACCTTCGCCTGGACAGCGCCCTGAACTTCAGTGATTATATCAAGGGCGAAGGCAAGGATGTCACCAACCCCATGCTGGACCTGGATGATTTTTTAAATCCAGAATTCGGGCAGGATTATGAGGGCAACCAGCTCCAGATCCCGGACCAGCAGTTTGCCAACCTGTACTGGTTCCGCTATGACTGGTTTACCGATCCGGAACTCAAGAAGGCGTTCAAGGATGAATACGGCTATGAACTCGGCGTGCCTGTTAACTGGGCGGCATACGAGGATATCGCCGAGTTTTTCACGGGCCGGGAAATCGACGGCCAAAAGGTCTACGGCCACATGGATTACGGCAAGAAGTCGCCGTCTCTGGGCTGGCGTTTTACAGACGCATGGCTCTCGATTGCCGGAGCCGGTGACAAGGGGCTGCCCAACGGCATGCCTGTGGATGAGTGGGGCATCCGGGTAAAAGACCAGATCCCGGTCGGTGCCTCTGTGGAGCGCGGCGGCGCGGCCAACGGGCCGGCGGCCGTGTACGCCACGAGCAAGTACGTGGAATGGATGGACAAGTACGCCCCGCCGGACGCCGGTTCCATGACCTGGTCCGAGGCCGGTCCCACCCCGTCGCGGGGCAATATCGCACAGCGGGTCTTCCAGTACATTACCTGGCTTTCGGATCCGGCATTTAACTCGGATCAGAGTCCGGTCACCGACGCCACGGGCAAGCCCCTGTGGCGGGTGGCGCCCACGCCGCACGGCAAGTACTGGGACGAGGGCATGAAGGTCGGCTACCAGGATGCCGGCTCCTGGACCATTCTTAAAAACAGCGTCAAGGACAAGGACAGGGCCGCGGCATGGCTGTGGGCGCAGTTCTGCGTGTCCAAGACCGTGAGTTTGAAGAAGTTCATTGTCGGAAGAACTCCTGTGCGAAAATCCACCGTGTTTTCCGATTACCTGGCCAAGGAAGAGGAAAAGGGTACCTACGGCGGGATCGTGACCTTCTACAAGTCGCCCGTGGAGCACATGTGGACCGACACCGGGCCAAACGTGCCCCATTATCCGCTTTTGGCAGAGCAGTGGTGGAAGCAGGTTTCCCTGGTCACCACCGGGGATGCCACCCCGCAGGAGGCCATGGATGAGCTGGCCTACAAGATGGACGAGTTGATGAGCCGGCTGAAAATGCCCAAGTATTCCCCGCAGCTCAATCCCAAGAAATCCAGGGAATACTGGCTTTCCCAGCCCGGTGCGCCCAAGGCGGAGCGGCCGGACGAAGAACCCAAAACCCAGCCCTATGACGAGCTGTTAAAACAGTGGAAGGCACAATAAGCTTCCCCCCCAAAGCGGGTCGGCCTTCGGGCCGGCCCGCTTTATTTTCACACCCGGATGATATCTTCCCGGAACGCACCCAGTTGTTCCAGCCCGTTTTCCGTGACCACGTGGGTGTTTTCAATCCCTACCACGCCCTTGTCCGGGAAAATCACCTTCGGTTCGAGCGCAATGATCATTCCGGCTTCCAGCGGCATTTTTTGTCCCTTTGCCAGAAACGGAAATTCATCTAGTTCCAGGCCGATGCCGTGGCCCACGAATTGAATCCGCTGGCCGCCCGCGCCCATGAAATAATCGGCCAGCCCGTGTTCGGCCGCCATATCCAGGGCCAGGTCATATAGGTCCCCTGCGGCGACCCCGGGACTGGCGGCCTTTTTGACGGCTTCCTGGATGCCGCACATGGTGTTGTGTGCTGCGGACAGGTCATCTGGGAGGTTGCCGATGGCGAATATCCGGGCATGGTCTGAATTGTATCCGTCCGTGGCAAACACCAGGTCCACCAGCACGGGTTCGTGCCGGCGGACACGCCGCATGCTCGCCCCCTGGGCCACTGCGGGATTCATCCCCGCGCCGCCGGTGGGCGAGGCCAGGTAGCTGGGAACGGCGGCTGCAGGGCCTGCCATGACATGACCGTAGAAGAGTTCCGCGCCCCACATGCGCATCCGGACAATCCCCTGATGGCCGAGTCTCCTGGCCTCTGCCTCGATCTGCCCGGCAAGCTCGACTTCCGGGACGCCTTCGTGGAGAAAGCGGGGCACAGATGCCGCGACTTGATCTGAGAAAGCCGCGGCATCCCGGATCTTTTCGATTTCATAGGCGGACTTGACCGCCCGGATCATGCGGATCTGCATACTGATGTCCGTGATTTTGCTTTTTT
Source organism: uncultured Desulfobacteraceae bacterium (assembly GCA_964613595.1). GTDB lineage: Bacteria > Desulfobacterota > Desulfobacteria > Desulfobacterales > Desulfosalsimonadaceae > Desulfosalsimonas. The sequence goes on from CAZTHW010000022.1 coordinate 2,264, forward strand.
CGAAAAGCCGCGCATATGTGAAATACAGATTGGCCGGCACCACGTCGAGTTCCATGCCGAGCCGGGCGGGTGCGGAAAATCCGTGCTGCTTTAAAATTTCCGGGATCTGCCGCGGGCTGGAAAACCCGATGACGTGATCGAGTGCGGATTCGAATCGGGCGCGGTCAAGGTCCTTTCGCACCATGAGCAGCGGTTCGCCCGCGGCCGGAATATACAGGGCAGCTTGCTGGATGGTGCCGGCAAAGTAGAAAAGATCCGTGTTCTGCAGGATCAGGACGCCGTCGATTGCCTGTTTTTGCAGGTGCTGCTGAAGTTTCTGGCAGCGGGCTTTGAGTTCTTTTCGGGGGGTTCGGTGCTGGCTGTTTTCCATGGATGGTCCGTCCTTTTGTGATGCGGTAAAATTCCGGGAATCCCGGAATATTCATGGCACCGTCCGGCGCTGGTGTCAAGTCGGTTTGCCGGGCCGCCCTGCAAAAAAGAGAGTCTGGTCTTCCCGGGTTTTCGCAGGCCGGGCCGGCGGGGAAGTTTGCAGCATGAAAGGAGACGGCTTTTGATTTATCCCAGCGGCGCAAAGCGCTTTTCCATGCCGCGAAAGCGGGAGCGGGATCGAAAACGAAAGAAAAATTCCGATTCCGACAAGGAATTGGCGTTGGATCGGTTGTGTGTCTGCCGAAAGGGTATCGGATATTGAGAAAATATGGTAATCTGGTATATTATATACACGGGACTCACCGGGAAACGGGAAAGAAGGTTTGCAGGATTGGAACGGAAATGAAAATCACCACCACACGCCGTATCGGTTTTTTCGAGGTCAACGGGAACTTCGCCCTTCGCCTCAAGGTGCTGCTCAACTGCCTGCAGGATGCGGCCACGGTTCATTCCCAGCAGGCGGGTTATGAAACCCGCAGGCTGATGGAAGCGCAGAAAGCCTGGGTGCTGCACCGAATTGCCATACAGGTGTACCGCCCGCCGGTTTGCGGCGATGAAATCGAGGTGGTCACCTGGCATAAAGGCAGCAGGGGATTTCGATCATACCGAGATTTTGAAATTTATCGCAATGGGGAAAAACTGGTTTCCGCCGCCAGCTTGTGGCTTTTTATCGATCTGGCGCGGAAAAAAATTCTCCGTCCGCCGCAGGATGTGGGCGCGTGTTACGGGGTGGAAAATCGTGATGCCCTGGACATGGACATCAATAAATGGAAATCCCCTCAGGGCTTTGACCCGGACTCCGCGGTTGCCATTGCCACCAGGCCGTCGGATTACGATCCGCTGGGCCACGTTAACAATGCCCTGTATTTCGATTACCTGGAAACCCTGGCCGAGCGGGTCTTTGAGAAACCCCGGCAGATGCGCACCGTTATCGTACAGTTTAACAAGGAGATTCCCGCAGACGTGTTTGAAGTCTCAGCCGGGTTGAAAAAGCAGGACGCGGGGTTTAAGTTTAGCGTTAGTTCTCCTGCAGGCGTACACGCGGCCGGAGAGTTTTCTGTGGACAGTGGTCAGTAGTCAGTAGTCAGTAGTCAGTGGGCAGTGGGCAGTGGGCAGTGAACCGTAAACCGTAAACCGAACTTTAACTGTTTCGGATTTCGATATTCGAATTTCTATTATGAGGTTTTGCCATGATGAACGCAAAAGAATATGAAGAAAGCCTGCGCAAGCTCAATTTCTCGGCTTACATGTTTGGCGAGAAAATCGAAAACCCGGTGGATCATCCCATTATACGCCCTTCCATGAACGCGGTGGCCAAGACCTATGAGCTGGCGCATCAGCCGGAGCACGAAGACCTGATGACCGCCGTTTCCCACCTGAGCGGGGAAAAGATCAACCGGTTTACCCATATCCACCAGAGCGTGCAAGACCTGGTGAAAAAGACCAAGATGGGGCGGCTCCTGGGCGCGCACACCGGCTGCTGTTTCCAGCGTTGCGTGGGCATGGATTCACTCAACGCGCTTTCCATTGTCACCCATGATATTGACGCCAAGCACGGCACGGATTATGAAAACCGGTTTTTGAAATACCTGGGCTACGTGCAGGAAAACGATCTGACCTGCGACGGCGCCATGACCGACCCCAAGGGAGACCGCTCGCTTGCCCCCCACCAGCAGCCGGACCCGGACATGTACGTGCACGTGGTCGAGGAAAAAAGCGACGGTATCGTGGTCCGCGGGGCCAAGGCCCACCAGACCGGGGCGCTCAATTCCCATGAAATCATCGTGATGCCCACCATTGCCATGCGGGAAGCCGACTGCGACTATGCGTTGTCCTTTGCACTGCCCAGCGACGCCGAGGGCATTACATACATCATGGGGCGGCAGTCCTGTGATACCCGAAAAGTCGAGGAAACGCTTCTGGACACGGGAAATCCCGCATTCGGCGGGCATGAAGCCCTCGTGATTTTCGATGGCGTGTTTGTTCCCTGGGACCGGGTGTTTATGTACAAGGAATACGAATTCGCCGGGCCGCTGGTGGAAAAGTTCGCCTCCTACCACCGGCAGAGCTATGCGTGCAAGTCCGGGGTGGGCGACGTGTTAATCGGCGCCACCCAGACGATCTCCGAGTACAACGGTACCCCGAAGGCCTCCCATGTCAAGGACAAGATCATCGAGATGAACCACCTGAATGAAACCCTGTTCTGCGGATCGCTTTCCTGTGCCGCAGAGGGGCGCAGGGAGGCCAGCGGGACTTACAGCGTGGATACCCTCCTGGCCAACGTTTCCAAGCAGAATGTCACGCGGTTTCCCTATGAAATCGCACGGCTTGCCCAGGACGTGGCCGGCGGCCTGATGGTGACCCTGCCGTCGGCGGCGGATTTTGCCGCCCCGGAGACCGGAAAGTGGCTGGAAAAATATTACAAGGCCTCCCCGGACGTATCCACGGACAGCCGCCGCCGGATTCTGCGGCTTATTGAAAACCTGACCCTGGGAACCGCCGCAGTGGGCTATCTGACCGAATCCATGCACGGGGCGGGCTCTCCCCAGGCCCAGCGCATCATGATTTCGCGCCAGGTGAACATGAAGGAAAAGCAGAAGCTGGCCAGGCGGTTGTGCGGAATTGAGTCTTAATCCGGCTTTATTCGGACGAATGCACCCGGACATCAACCTGGATAGAAGATTCCCCCGGCTGGGGGGTCAGGCCGCTGAAGATGGTGTTGCATATATCGTCTGTGAGTTCGGTGAGATTTTCAGGCTTGCCCAGAAGACTTCTGCGGGTCACCAGGTGTTCGATGGTGCCCCAGATCATGGCCCGGATCAGGTGCGGCTCGATGTCTGACCGGAATTCATTGTTTTTCATGCCCTCTTTGATGACCTCAGTGTAATTTTGGGCCGAGTACTGAACGATCTGGTAGCTTTCGGTTTTGAGAAAATTCGGATTGCCTTTCAATATCAGCATGACCACGGTGGCATAATCCGGATTTTCCGCATAAAGTGCCAGGTGACGGTGAATCAGAAACCGGAGCTTGTTTGCCGCCCCCCGGATATAGGGAAGGATTTCCCGGTTTTTTTCCTGGTATTGCCGGATGGTTTCGGCCGGAATGGCAAAAAGCAGTTCTTCTTTTGAGGAAAAGTATTCGTAAATGGTGGCTTCCGAAACTCTGGCCTTTTTTGCGATATCCGCCACGGTGGCGGTCTGGAATCCCTTTCTGGCAAATACATGCTCTGCGGCCTTGACAATGGCCGCCCCCTTTTTGGGGTTTTTGAAATTTCTGCCGTTGGATTTGCTCGTCTTTGCAGACATTTTAGCGGACACCCTTTGACTTGGTTTGTGGTTGGCGGAAATGTTCTGAGATTATACCTATATTAAAACTGAAATATCTGTGTCAAGGCAATTTTTTTAGTGTCATGGTAAAAATCGTTTTGTTTTTCAAATTCCACTATGATTTATTTAAAAATAATATTGACACACTTTGCGGACTCGGTTACGTGTTGGAATGATATCTTTTTAAACCCGCATTAATGAAACCAGGAGCAGGGGGCCCCGCAAATGCCGAATCACATGACGGATGTTGTTGTAATCGACGCGGTGCGCACAGCCTTTGGGCGGGCCGGTGAAAAAGGCATATTCTGGAATACCCGGGCAGAGGATCTCTGCATTGCTTTGCTCCGGGCACTTATTTCGCGAAATCCCGGGCTGTCGCCTGAAATGGTGGAAGACAGCATCTGGGGGGTGACCAACCAGATCGGGGAGCAGGGAGGCACAATCGGCCGCATGATTCCCATTCTGGCTCAATGGGGCTGGGAGATCCCGGGATGTTCCATTGACCGCATGTGCGCCAGCGGCCTGACCGCCATAGGGTTTTCCACCAGCCACATCGCCTGCGGCATGGCCGACTGCCTGCTTGCCGGCGGGGTGGAACACATGGGTCATCTGCCCATGGGGTATATGCGCGATTCCCATCCCCGGGCCGAGGAACTGCTCGGCGGTCCTTCGGCATTTAACATGGGCATGACCGCGGAAAATATCCATGACCGCTTCCCGGAGTTTACCCGGGAAATGGCGGATCAATACGCCCTGGGGTCCCAGCAGAAGGCGGCTGAAGCCATTGCCGCCGGCAAGATGGACGATATGCTCGTGCATGTTGAAGTTGAGCTTGCAGACGGCACGAAAATGACCGCGGACAAGGACCAGCATCCCCGCCCTGAGACCACCCTGGAAGGCCTGGCAAAACTGAAAACCCCGTTCCGGGAACAGGGCGGGCGCGTGACTGCGGGAAACGCCTCCGGTTTAAATGACGGGGCTGCAGTGACCCTTTTGATGAGCCGGGAGGCGGCCGAACAGGCCGGTTTCAGTCCTTCCATGCGCTGGGTGGCTACTGCCGTGGCAGGTGTGGATCCCACGATCATGGGCACCGCCCCGGTGCCGGCCACGGAGAAGGTGTTGGCCAAAGCCGGTCTCACCATAGATGACATGGACATCATTGAAATCAACGAGGCCTTTGCCGTTCAGGCGTTGTACTTTCTCGACAGAATGGGTTTAAAACAAGACGATGCCCGGGTTAACAAGTGGGGCGGCGCCATTGCCTACGGCCATCCCCTGGCAGCTTCCGGTCCCCGTCTTGTGGCCTTTATGAAGGCTCTGTTTGCCGAAAATCCGGATGCCCGATACGGGCTGACTACCATGTGTGTCGGCCGGGGGCAGGGATATTCCGTGATATGGGAAAACCTTAAGAACAGCAGGGCCTGAATAGTTTTTCCCGGTAAGATTTGCACAGATCAAGGAGGCAGAAATGACGGTTGAATCGGTATTTGTCGTAGGTTCCGGCCTGATGGGCGGGGGTATCGCCCAGGTATGCGCCCAGGCCGGAATGAATCTCTGCATCACTGACAAGTCTGAAGAGGCATTGAAAAAAAGCCTTGAAAACATTTCCTGGTCCGTGGGCAAGTTTGCGGAAAAGGGCAAAATCTCCGAGGACAAGGATACCGTGATGGGACGGATACAGACGGTATCGGATATGGGCCCGGCAAAGGATGCGGACCTGGTGATCGAGGCCGTGTTCGAAAACCTGGAGCTCAAGCAGCAGATTTTTTCCGATCTGGATTCCGCGTGCGGAGAAAATACGCTGTTGGCCTCCAATACCTCGGCCATTCCCATCACCGAGCTGGCCGCCATGACCTCGCGGCCGGAAAAAGTCGTGGGCATCCACTTTTTCTCCCCGGTGCCCATGATGATGGCCGTGGAAGTGGTCAAGGGCCTTTCCACCACCGATGAGACCGCAGAGGCCGGCCGCCTTTTCGTGGAGGCCATCGGCAAGGAACCAATCATGGTCAACCGCGATGTGGCCGGTTTTGTGATCAACCGCATTAATTTCCCCTCCACCATCGAGGCCATGAACCTGGTCGAGCAGGGCGTGGCCACCTGTGAAGACATTGACAAGGGGCTGCGCCTGGGTTCGGGCCGCAGGATGGGCATATTTGAAACCGGCGACATGGTGGGCCTGGATGTGACCTACGGAGCCATGATGGCCTGCTACCAGGAAACCGGGGATCCGCGTTTTTATCCGCCCCTGCTGCTGAGAAGAAAGGTCAAGGCCGGACACCTGGGCCGAAAGACCGGCAAGGGCTGGTACGAATACAATCCGGACGGCAGCCGCAAGCAGTAACTTATAAGGGACCTATATTGAGCGATTTTCAAGTACAAAATCCTGTTTTTAAAAATCTGAAACGCTCAATTTAGGGGGAGAGGGTATGAGCCAGTATAAGATCAATCAGAAGGACATGTTCTTTATTTTAAAAGAACAGCTCAACTACGGCAGCCTCTGCAGCCTGGCGCGCTACGAGTCGCTGACCGAGAAAACCCTGGATCTGCTGGTCAATGAAGCCATGCGGTTTGCCAAAACCGCAGTGGCGCCGTTGAGCGAGGTCGGCGAGGAAAAAGGGGTGTCCTACGAAAAGGGGCAGGTGAAATGTCCGCAGGAATTCCGCGAGGTTTTCCGGCAGTACGGACAGGATGGCTGGACTGCCGCGGCCCGGGACACGGACTACGGCGGCCAGGGTTTCCCCCACATGATGCGCATTGTGATCAATGATTTCATGTACGGCGCCTGCCAGTCTTTTAACATGGCCCCGAGCCTGACCCACGGGGCGGCCCACCTGATTGAGAGCTTCGGCACGGAGGACCTCAGGCAGGTCTTTGTGCCAAGGATGTATGACGGCACGTTTTCGGGCACCATGTGCCTGACAGAGCCCGAGGCCGGCTCCAACCTGGCCGCCACCCAGACCACGGCCTACCCGGATGGAGATCATTACCGCCTCAAGGGAAACAAGATTTTCATTTCCTGGGGGGATCACGATATTGCCGATAACATCGTGCACCTGGTCCTGGCCCGCATCGAGGGCGCGCCTGAAGGGGTCAGGGGCATTTCGCTTTTTGTTGTCCCCAAGTACCGGCTGGATGAAAACGGACGGCCCGGCGAGTTCAACGACGTGGTCTGCACCGGGATCGAGGAAAAGCTCGGGCTGCACGCCTCGCCCACCGCGGCCCTGGCCTTCGGCTCCAGGGACGATTGCGTGGGCTATCTGTGCGGCGAGCCCAACCGGGGACTTGCCCACATGTTCCAGATGATGAACTCGGCGCGCATCAATACCGGGGTATCTGGCATGACCCTGGGCAGCAACGCCTACCAGCACGCCCTGGAATATACCCGTCAGCGGATCCAGGGAACGGACGTGGCCAGGAGAAAAGAAGGCTACGTGCCCATTATCGATCACCCGGATGTGCGCCGCATGCTTTTGTGGATGAAGGCCGCGGTCGACGGGATGCGTTCGATGATTTATACCGCTGCGTTCTGGGCGGAGCTGGCCGAAGAAGGCGAAGCTGAAGAAACCCGGGCGCATTACCAGGCGCTTACGGATTTCATGACCCCCATTGTCAAGGCCTATTGCTCGGATACGGGCTTTCGCGTATGCGAAACCGCAATGCAGTGCCTGGGCGGCTACGGCTACTGCAGGGATTATCCAATCGAACAGTTCCTGCGGGATGCCAAGATCATGAGCCTTTACGAGGGAACCAACGGCATCCAGGCCATTGACCTGATGGGCCGCAAGATGCGCATTAACGACGGCGCCATGTTTGATGCTTTTTGCCGGGAGATCGCTGCGTTTTTCGAGCAGAACCGGGATCACGAGGGGCTTGGCAGATACGTGCAGGATCTGGAAAACGCATATGCGCGGGTGCGGGAAATGGCAGAGGAGATGCGGGCCCGAAACGAGTTAGACCGCCTGCAGTGGGCCTCGTACAGCTACCCGGCATTGCTTTGTTTTGCAGAGATCGTCATGGTGTGGCGCCTGCTGGACATGGCCCGGATCGCATACGAACGGGCCGGCAAAAAGGGCCGCAAAAACGACTTTTTCCGGGGCAAGGTGGCACAAGCCACGTTTTATGCAGATACCACCCTGCCGCATGTCATCGAGCGTGCAAAGACCTGCATGCGAGAGGGGCGCGAGATCGTGGAAATCCCGGAAACGGCATTCTGAAAAATGATTTCTGAAACCACGAAGAACACGAAGTGCACTAAGCAAAACATTCAATAAAATTTTTTCTCTTCGTGGACTTCGTGCGCTTCGTGGTGAAAATCTCCCCCGGCAACATGCGCAAAGCCGGACGGAAAGGAGTAACGAAATATGCCTGATGACAGCATTGTAATTGTCAGCGGTGTGAGAACACCGGTGGGCGCATACGGCGGCGGACTGCGGTCCGTGGAGGCCTATGACTTGGCTGCCCTGGTGTTAAACGAATCCGTCTCGCGCGCCGGTATCGAACCGGATCAAATCGACGAGGTGATCATGGGCCAGACCTACCAGAACGGGGAATACGTCAACATTGCCCGCATGGCGCTTTTAAACGCGGGCTGGCCCGAAGAACTGCCCGGCTTTACCATAGACCGGCGGTGCTGTACCGGCCTGGAAGTTGTCCGGCTGGCCGCTTCCCTGATCCGTAGCGGGGATGCGCAGATCGTGGTGGCCGGCGGCGTGGAAAGCATGTCCAACGCGGAATTCTATCTGCCGGGAAATATCAAGTGGGGCATCGGCGGCCAAAAAGGCATGCCCCGGGGCCACGGCGATCTTTCCATGTGGGGCCTGCCCTTTTATGACCGCATCCAGCGGGCCCGGGTCATGAGCCAGCCCGAGCACCGCTACGGCCTGCTTCCCTCCATGATGTCCTGGGCCGAGACAGCGGCAGTGGAGGAAAATATCACGCGGGAGGAATGCGACCAGTGGGCATTTGAAAGCCAGAAAAAGGCATGCGCGGCCTGGGACGAGGGACGGTTTGATGCGGAGGTCCTTCCCGTGGAAGTGCCCCAGCGAAAAGGCGACCCGGTGATAGTGAATGCGGATGAAACCCCGCGCCGGGATACGAGCATGGAAAAACTTGCCAGGCTCACCCCGGTGCAGGGCGGGGTTTGTACCGCCGGCAATTCCTCGACGGAAAACGACGGGGCCGCGGCTGTGGTGGTCATGTCCGGGAAAAAGGCCAAAGAACTCGGGATCAAGCCGTTTATGTCCGTAAATGCCATTGCCGCGGCAGGCGCCGACCCCACCCGGACCCATCTCACGGTGGGAAAAGCCGTGCGCAAGGTGCTGGGCATGTCACAGATTTCTCTTGAAAACATTGACCTCATTGAAATTCAGGAAGCCTTTGCCGCCCAGGTGCTTGCCGACTTAAAGGATATGGGCGTATCCCCGGATGATTACGCAAAGGTCAATGTCAACGGATCGGGCATATCCCTGGGGCATCCCATCGGTGCCACGGGCGTGCGCGTGCTGGTCACGCTCATGCATGAAATGCGGCGAACTGGGGCAGGAATCGGCCTGGAATGCATCTGCGGCGGGGGCGGACTCGGGATTGCCGGCGTATTTGAAAGGTGTGAATAACAAGGAGACCTGATTATGCATTTTGAACTGTCCAAGGAACATAAAATGCTGCAGAAGGCGGTGCGGGAATTTGCGGACAAGAAGATCGCCCCGTATGCCGACCAGTGGGATGCGGATAATTACCTGCCGGTTGAAGAAGCCATCAAGCCCATGGCGGAACTGGGCTTTGTCGGCACCGTGATTCCCGAGGAATACGGCGGCGAGGATGCCGGGTGGATGGCCGCGGCCATCACCACAGAGGAAATCGCCCGGGCTTCGAGTTCGCTTCGCGTGCAGATCAACCTGATCGGTATCGGGTGTGCTTACCCGATTTATTTATACGGTACGGATGCGGCAAAGAAAAAATACGTGCCCAAACTTTGTTCCGGGGAAATGCTCGGGGCCTTTGCCATCACCGAGCCGGATGCCGGATCGGACGTGATGTCCATGCAGACCGTAGCCGAAGACAAGGGGGACCACTTTGTCTTAAACGGCTCCAAGACGTGGATTTCCAATGCCAACCAGGCAGACGTGGCGGTGATATACTGCTACACGGACCCGGATGCCGGCAGCAAGGGCATGTCCGCCCTGGTCGTGGAGCCGAAGAATTTTCACGGGGTGACCACCTCGGATATCGACAAGCTGGGTTCACATTCCTCGCCCACCGGCGAGATCTTTTTTAACAACACCCCGGTGCCCAGGGAAAACCTGCTGGGCAATCCCGGTGACGGGGCAAAGATCGTGTTCAGCTCCCTTGCCAACACGCGGCTGTCTGCTGCTGCAGGCGCTGTGGGATGCGCCCAGGCATGCTACGAAATCGCCCTGAAATACTGCAACCAGCGCACACAGTTCGGCCGGCCCATTGGCAGGTTCCAGATGAACCAGGACAAGATCGCCCAGATGGCCACCGACATTGAGGCCGCCCGCCTGCTGGTTTACAAGGCAGCCTGGCAGAAGGACCAGGGAAATGTGAACAACGGGTACGAAGTGGCCCAGGCCAAGTACATGGCCGGCGAAGTGGCCATGCGGTGTGCGGAATCGGCCATGCGCATCATGGGCGCCTACGGGTATTCCGCGGAATACCCCCTGGCCAGGTTCTACCGCGATATTCCCACGTACGTGATTGTCGAGGGATCGGCAAATATCTGCAAGCACATTATTGCCAATGACCGCCTGGGATACCGGAAAGCCAGCCGGTAGGCCGGGAGTCGCGGAGATTAAATGCAGTGAGATAAGTACATTCAGGGCCTCGGCAGGGCCGGCAAAACGAAAATAGGCTTTGACACAACACCTGTATCACAAGTATACTCCGTCTGGTATCATTAAATATTGTTTGGATCTGCCAAAGTTCGTTCAGCATTACAATATTTACCTAAATTTAGGATTTATTTGCCCCATGCGAAAAGCCCATGTTTTTTCAACACAATAAACGGCGTTAACGCGCCGGACACCCGGTTTACCGGGTTGCTTTGGCGCAAAATGGGGATTTGCCGGATATGGCAAGATGGCTGCAGCCAGCGGCCGGATTCGGCTGCCCCGGTTTTTTAAAATCAAATAGGAGGGGAATGTGATGAAAAGAATGAAACGATTTTCATTGAGCATGGTTTTAGCACTTGTAACGTTGGCCTTTTTTTGCACGGGAGCCTGGGCGGAACAGGTGACCATCGGGTTTACGGGTCCCCTGAGCGGTCCGGGTTCCGGCTATGGTCGGGACAACCTGAACGGCTTGAAAATGGCGGTTCAGGATGTCAACGAACAGGGCGGTATTACCATAGACGGGACAAATTACACATTTGAAATGCAATCTTACGACGACATGATCGATCCCTCGGCAGCGGTGAACAATGCCCGCCGCCTGCGTTCCAGAGAGGGCGCCCGGGTGATTTTCAACCCGGTTTTCAACACTATTGCGCCCTTGATGGAGATCAACGAGCAGAAAGGCTCGGAGTTTCTGATGATGGCCTACAGCAGCACGCCCAAGATCGACGAACTTGACAATGATCTGACCGCATCCATTCCGCCGCCCTTTACGGCATACGTCAAGTCGTTCGCCGACATTGCCTGGGAAAAGGGCTGGCGCAAGTGCGCCATGGTGGTCACCCTGGGCGCGTACGGCGATGAGTGGAGAGAGGCGTTCAGGCATCACTGGGAAAGTCTCGGCGGGGAAATCACCGCGGACAAGCCGGCGAATTACTACACGGAAACCGATTTTTCCTCCCAGATCAGCGCGGCCATGGCCACCAATCCGGAGTTTCTGCTCATCGGCGGCCCGTCCGAGCCCACCGGCCTGGTAATCGAACAGGCCCGGAATCTCGGGTTTGAAGGCGGCTTTGTGCTGGTGGATCAGGCCAAGATGGACTATATCGCAGACGTGGTTTTCAACGGCGATCTTTCCCTGATGAACAATGTCATCGGCATTGCCCAGGTCCTGGATGTGCCTTCACCCGCGGTTAAGGATTTTAACAAGCGGTATGAAGAACAGTTCGGGGTCCATAATACGTTTGAGGCCATGCTCAATTACTCGGCCCTGAATATTGTGTTTGACGCCATGGAAGAAGCCGGCACGGTCACGGATCCCGAGGCCATCAAGGCGGCCATGTCCGAGGTGCTGCCCCAGAGCGAAGAAAACGTGCCCACGCCGTACTTGGGGACCCTGGAAACCAGGCTGCTGGTTCCGGCCACGGCCGGGGTGATCGAGGATGGGGAATACGCCAAGGCCTACCAGTATCTGTGGTGGCCCGAGGATGAGAAAGCACTCGAGAAGTACAAGAAGATGGCGCCCAGCGGCATTGAGAACCGGTGGCTGCCCCTTGAGGGGTATACAACGGATTAAATCCCATTTTTCCGGAACCCGGCGGCATTCCAGCACAGAGCCGCCGGGTTTCCGGCATCAGGCTGATAAAAGCTTGGCCGGGCAAGGCCTTACAGACAGCAAGAGGTGAGGGCTCATGGATCTTTTTCTGCAGCAGGTATTCAACGGTATCATGTTCGGCAGTACCTACGCGATTGTGGCGCTGGGGCTGACCCTGGTCATGGGGATTTTAAACATCCCCAATTTCGCCCACGGCCATCTTTACATGCTCGGCGGGTACCTTCTTTTCTTTTTTGCCAGTACCATCGGGCTCGGTTACTGGCTCGGGCTGATCGTTTCGGTTGCCGCCATGGGCCTGGTGGGCGTGATCATGGAGCGCATCGTTTACCGCCCGCTAAACGATCAGCCGCACATTAACGCCTTTATTGCGGCTGTGGGCTCCCTGCTTTTTCTGGAGTCATTTGCGCTGGTGGTATGGGGCTCCCAGGGACTGCGGATCCCCAACCCCTATCCGCAGATGATTGAGATAATGGGGATTACCACGAGTATTCAACGTCTGCTGGTGATCCTCGGCGCGGTCCTGCTTATTGTGGGCCTGCACCTGTTCATGAAAAAGACCCTCCTGGGCGCCACCATTGAGGCTGTGGCCCAGAACCGGGAAGGGGCCATGCTTACCGGTATTAACGTCAACCGGGTATCTGCCCTGACTTTTGCCATTTCCGCGGGTACGGCCGCTGTGGCTGCAAGCCTGCTGTCTCCCATATTCATGCTATCGCCTTCCATGGGCGCGATCCTGGGGATGAAGGCATTTGTGATCGTGATCCTGGGGGGAATGGGCAGCATCCCGGGCGCGATCTTCGGGGGATTTCTCCTGGGATTGATTGAAGCCCTGGGAGGCGGCTACATTTCAGCGGCTTACAAGGACGTGTTTGCATTCGGCGCCCTGATTCTCATATTATCCATCAAGCCAACCGGACTATTCGGCCGGAAGGAGGAGGTTTAAACCGTGTTCACAAAGCCGATCCATACCAAGCTGTTGTATCTGGTGATTCTTGCGGCGGCGCTGCTTCTGCCCTGGTATGTGCCGGATGCCTATATATTCCAAATCGTGATCATGAGCGTGCTCTACGCCGTTGCCGCCGCCGGCATGAACCTGATTCTCGGCTTTACCGGGCAGGTCACCCTGGCACACGGTGCCTTTTTCGGCATCGGGGCATACGGGGTGGCCATCATGACCAAGGCGGGCATCTCTTTCTGGCTGGCGCTGCCGGTATCCGCCCTGATTGCCGCATTTATCGGTCTGCTCATCGGGCTTCCCACCCTGCGCACCAAGGGGTCCTATTTCGCCATCGTTACCCTGTGTTTCGGGGTGATCGTATGGATCGTGTCAGGCAACTGGGTTGAACTCACCGGCGGTCATAACGGGATCTTCGGGATACCACGGCCCTCCCCGATTCCGATTCCGTTTTTCGGCGAGCTTACCTTCTATACCCAGACGGGTATGTATTATCTGGCAGTGGCCGTGCTTTTGCTGGTGCTTTTTGCCCTGTACCGGCTGGTATATTCGGTTTTCGGCCTGACGTTCATGGCAGTGCGAAACAACGAGCCACTGGCCGATTCGGTCGGCATCAACACCTATGCCACCAAGCTGGTTTCCTTTGTGGCGGGCAACTTCATCGCAGGTCTGGCCGGCGGGATGTATGCGGCCATGATGGGCGCGGTCAGCCCGAGTGCAGCCGGTTACATGCTTACCTTTAATTTCCTGATCTTCGTGATCCTGGGCGGAATGGCAACTTTGCCCGGTCCGGTTGTGGGTGCGTTTGCGATCCCCGTGCTCATGGAATTCATGCAGTTCCTTAAGGATTATCGCATGCTGATTTTCGGGGCATTGCTTATTGTTGTAATCATTTATTTTCCAATGGGCCTTGTCGGCGGCCTGCGCCGATTGAACCAGAAAGTTGCCGCACGGCGTCAACAAAAACTTCCGGAGAGTGGCCATGCTTCGCGTTGAATCTGTGACCAAGCGATTTCAGGGACTGGTGGCGGTAAGTGATCTTTCATTTGAAATTATAAAGGGTGAAATCCTGGCCATCATCGGTCCCAACGGGGCCGGAAAATCCACCGTGTTCAACCTGATTACCGGAACCCTTAAGCCGACATCAGGTCGGATTTTTATCAATGAACTTGACATCACCGGGGCCAGGCCGCATCAGGTGGCCTCCAAGGGGATCTCCAGGACTTTTCAGACCACCAGCCTGTTTGATCAGCTCCGCGTGATCGACAACCTGATGCTCGGCTATAAATGGCGAACCAAGCTGGGTTTCTGGAACACGCTGTTTCATACACCCCGCTGGAAGGCGCATCAGGCCGAGACCTACCAGCGGGCAATGGAAACCCTGGATTTTCTGGGCCTGGCTGAGAAACACGACCAGTTTGTTCCCGCCCTGTCCCAGGAGGAACAAAAGCGGCTGGCAATCGGCATTGCCATGGTGTGCAAACCCCAGATCCTGCTGCTCGATGAACCCACCGGCGGATTGATTCAGGAGGAAACCGACCGGGTGACCGATCTGATCCGGCGGGTCCGGGAGCAGGGGACCACCGTGTGCCTGATCGAGCATAAGATGCAGATGATCATGGGTCTGGCCGATCGCATTGTAGTGTTAAATTACGGGGAAAAAATCTCTGAGGGCCCGCCTGCGGAAGTCAAGTCAGACCAGGCCGTAATCGAGGCTTACCTGGGAGGGGAGGTTCATGCTTAAGCTCACACAGGTCCATACAGATATCAGCGGAATGCAGATCATCCATAACATCTCCCTGGAGATCAAGCAGGGCGAGTTCGTAGCCCTGCTGGGCAGCAACGGTGCGGGCAAGACCACCCTGTTTCGCACCATTGCCGGGGTGTTAAAACCCAATACTGGCACCATCGAATTTAACGGCACCCCCATTCACCGGATGCCCGTACACAAAATCGTGGAGCTGGGCCTGGTGCTCTGTCCACAGGGGCGGCAGCTTTTTCCGCAGTTGACCGTGGAAAAGAACCTGCGGCTCGGGGCATATCCCCTGCGCGGAAACAAAATCCGGATTCAGAAAAACCTGGACCGGGTCTACGAACTGTTTCCGATTCTAAAGGAACGCAGCCAGCAGCAGGCCGGTACATTCAGCGGCGGGGAACAGCAGATGCTTGCAATTGCCCGCGCACTGATGAGCGAGCCACAGATGCTTCTGCTTGACGAGCCTTCCGTGGGCCTGGCGCCTTTGATCGTACAGCAGATGGCCGGCGTGATTTCCAACATCAATCACGAGATGGATACAACGATTTTTCTTTCCGAGCAGAACGCAAACATGGCCTTAAACATTACGGATCGGGGGTATGTGCTGGAAAGCGGCGCCTGCGTGCTTACCGGTGAATGCGACCAGTTGAAAAACGACGAAATGGTCAGAAAAGCATATATCGGCGCCTGATCATATGATATGGTTCTGTTGTTTCTCCTGAATTGATCGATTTTCAAGTTTGTCGTAGATACAAGGAAGATGCGGACGAGCTATAGTAGACTATGCGAGACTGCATCTGAC
>CAZTHW010000023.1:0-17495 GCA_964613595.1 uncultured Desulfobacteraceae bacterium
GAGAAAAACGAGCAGGTCCGGATCTCCCGGGAAACACTGCGGCAGGCGCAAACCGATATCACCTCGGCCACATCCAATCTGTACCCCCAGTTATCTGTTCGCGGCGCCTACACCCGGCAGAAAACCAGTGATTCCGCGGGCGCATCAGGGTTTTCCTTCTTTGATACGCCCGAGGATTACGGGACCCTGACGTTTCGGCTCGAACAGCACGTGTACCAGTGGGGCAAGGTCTGGTCCGGCCGGCAGATCGCCGAATATTACTACAAGGGATCCCGTTTCCGCCATCTGCGGCGTGTCCAGGAAATTCTCTACCAGGTGGGCACCCGCTACTACGAGGTCCTGCTGGGACGGCGATCGATCGAAATCGCGGAAAACGCTGTAAAAAGGGCGAAAAAGCAGCTGGCCCGCGCCAAGGCGCAATTCGAGGTCGGGGTTCTGACCCAAACCGACGTGCTGCGGGCCGAGGTACAGGCAGCCCGGAGCCGGGAGCAGCTCGAACGCGCCAAAAACCAGTATGATATCGCCATGGAGCGACTTGCCCTGGAAATGGGTATCCGGTCCGTTCCCGGAACGCTTGAAGAACCCGAGGAAAAGTCCTTTTCCCGGGTGCCCATGCCAGAACTGTATGCACGGGCCCTTGAAAACCGCCGCGACTATGATCAGGCCCGAAAACAACTGATGGGGGCAAAAGAGCGGGTCGATTTTGAGCAGGCCGATTATTTCCCCAATATCAGCATGAACGGGGAATACACTCGAACAGACGAAGAGGCCCTGTTTTACGGGGAGGACGAAGACTGGCAGGCCAGCGTGGTCCTTTCCTACCCGCTGTTTACCGGATGGAAAACCAGCGCTGAAATCGACAAGGCAAAGGCGGAGAGAAACCAGTCTCAATACGCCCTGGCCCGTCTGCGCAAACAGATCCGCAACCAAGTGCGCAGTGTGTACTTAAACATCCAAACCCAGCAGAAGGTGATTGACCAACTCGAACAGCAGGTGCAGTCGGCACAGCGCAACTACAAACAGGTCACCGCGCAGTTCGAACAGGGACTGGTCACCGCGGTGGATCAGGTGGATGCCTTTACCGCGTTAAACGAAGCGGAAAACCGACTGGCGCAGGCCTACTATACTTATCAGCTCGACCTGATCCGGCTCAGGCTGGCAACCGGTACATTCCAGAGCGATTTGCTGAAAAAGGAGATTCTGCATGAAA
This sequence comes from uncultured Desulfobacteraceae bacterium, assembly GCA_964613595.1. Taxonomy (GTDB): domain Bacteria; phylum Desulfobacterota; class Desulfobacteria; order Desulfobacterales; family Desulfosalsimonadaceae; genus Desulfosalsimonas. The sequence goes on from CAZTHW010000023.1 coordinate 1,211, forward strand.
ACGACTGACTTGCCCGGCATCCGCGCGCCGCGGGGGCGCCTTATACTGCTGGCGGCATCCATACTCGCACTCGTATGCGGGTGCGGCCCCTCCGCCCAGGAAGCGCAGAATAACGGGAAGGCCGCCGAGAACTGTATCCCCGTGCAGATCGCCCGCGTGCAAAGCCGAGATCTGGAGGAAATCGTGCGCGGCATCGGCACCCTGGAAGCTGCGCAGCGAGTGGTCATTCACCCGGAAATCGGGGGACTGATCGAATCGGTAAACTTTGAGGAAGGCGCGGCGGTCAAAAAAGGAGACCTGCTCTTTACGATTGAGGACGACAAAATCCAGGACCAGCTCGATGCAAAGCAGGCCGCCCTGGAAGAAGCCAGGGCCAACCTGGAAAACGCCCGGCTGGTCTACAATCGCCGCCAGCGTCTCTACAAGCAGGAACTGGGTACTGAGGAATCCCGCGATGAAGCCCGCGCCCGGTATCAGGCATTGTGCGCCCGGGTCAAACGGCTCAAGGCAGAAATCGCAAGCATCCGCGAGACTCTGGATGATACCCGGATCCGCGCACCATTTGAGGGGATCATGGCCGAACGTATGGTGGACGCCGGGCAGCTTGTCGGCACGGATACCGTCTTAAGTGAAATCGTCCAGACCGGCCGTATGAAAATAGCTTTTACCGTGCCCGAACGCTATCTGGGCCAAGTGCGCAAAGGCCAGCCCGTCCGGCTGACCACCCCCACGTATCCGCAAGAACCCTTTACCGGCACCGTGTATTTCGCAAGCCCGCAACTTGCCCCGAGCACCCGGAGCCTGCTGGTCAAGGCCGAACTGGAAAACCCCGGAAACCGGCTCCGCCCCGGCGGTTTCGCTGCGGTCGAACTCATCGTGGACGTTCGCAGAAACGCGGCCGTGATACCCGAGGAGGCGCTCGTGCCTACGCGCTCGGGCTACATGGTCTTTACGGTCCCGGATTCGCGCGCAAAGGGGCGCCAGGTCCAGATCGGTCTTCGCAGGCCCGGAATTGTAGAAATCACCGAGGGGCTCAAAAGCGGCCAGAAAATCATTCAAACCGGCCACATCTCCGTGCATGAAGGAGCACGGGTGTGCCCGAAAGACGGATCATCCTGAAATCCCCGGACAGCGCCCGCACTTTTACGGCTGAGCAAGCAATGAATCGAGACAAGGTGCAGAATATATCATGATCTGGAATCTATGCATTCGACGACCCGTTTTGACCACAGTTCTCTTTCTGGTCATCTTCATTTTCGGTCTGTTTGGCTACACCCAGATGCCGGTGCGGGAATATCCGGACGTGGATTTTCCCATTGTCAATGTCAGCGTGGTGCTGCCCGGGGCCGATCCCGAGGTGATTGAAACCGAAGTGATCGAACCCCTGGAAGAGCAGATCAACACCATTGAGGGGATCAAGAAGATCACATCCACCGCCCGGGAGCAGGTGGGCATTGTCACGGTGGAATTCGAACTGTACCGCGACATTGACCTGGCGGCCCAGGATGTGCGCGACCGGGTCAGCCGGGCCCGCCCCGACATGGCCGACGGTATTGATGAACCCATCCTCCGGAAGGTCGACCCGGACGCCCAGTCCGTGATGTGGATCTCCCTGACCGGCGACAAGCGCTGGGACCCGGTGCGCATCACCGAATATGCCGACACGGTGATCCAGGACCAGCTCGAACGCCTTCCGGGTGTCGGCCAGATCCTGATCGGGGGGGAGCGAAAATATGCCGTGCGCATCCAACTCGACCCGGAACGTCTGGCCGCCCATCATCTGACAGTACAGGATGCCATCCGCAAAGTGCAGGCTGAAAACGTGGATATCCCGACCGGCCGCATTGAAAGCAACTTTCGGGAATTTCTTATTAAAACCGAGGGCCAGTTCGCCTCGGCCAAACCTTTCAACGACATCATCATTGCCCATCAGAACGGCGCGCCCGTGCGGCTTGCAGATGTTGGCCAGGCCGTGGCCGGCGTGGAAAACGACCGGAACGCCGCGCGCTACAACCAGGAAATAAGCGTCGGACTCGGGGTTGTCAAACAGTCGGATGCCAATCTTGTGCAAGTCGTGGAGAGGATCCGAAAAAAAATGGCATCCGTGGCCGAAACCTTCCCGCCCGGCCTTGAATATCACATAGCCTCTGATGATTCGAGCTATATAAAAGAAAACATCAATGACCTGATCACCACGATTTTCATGGCAACCGCGCTGGTGGCCCTGGTGATCCTGTTTTTCCTCGGCAGCGTCCAGGGCACCGTCATTTCCGCCCTGGCCATACCCACCTCGCTTCTGGCCGGCATGGCGATCATATTTTACCTGAATTTTTCATTAAACGTCCTCTCTCTGCTTGCTTTTATTCTGGTGGTGGGGCTGGTGGTCGATGACGCCATTGTGGTGCTCGAAAGCTGCTACCGGCACATGGAATACGGTGCAGAGGCCAAGCCCGCGGCGCGAACCGGCACAACAGAAATCGCATTTGCGGCCATCGCCAATACCCTTTCCCTGCTGGCGGTGTTCATCCCGGTGGCTTTCATGCCCGGTATGATCGGACGCTTCTTCTTCGAATTCGGGATGACGGTTGCGGTTACCGTCGTTGCCTCCACGTTTACCGCCCTCACCCTCACCCCCATGCTGTGCTCCCGTTTTCTGCGGGCCCCGGCAACCACCGAGAAACGCCCCATGCTGTTCCGGATGACGGAAGTGTTCTTCAGATGGCTGGAGGCGATCTACCGCCCCATTCTGGACGCCGCCCTGAAGTGGCGGTGGATCACGGTGATCATTGCCGTAGTGATCGCGGTTGCCGGGTTCATGTTTTTAAACCGCCTGGAAACCGAATTTGCCCCCAGCGTGGACCAAAGCCAGTTCATGATTTCCTTTGAAACCGTAGAAGGCGCCACGATCAACTTTACCGAAAACTACGGCTCCCGGATTGAAGATATCCTGGCCGGCATCAAAGAGGTCCGCTCCTATTTCATGGCCATCGGCATGTCGCGGCAGGGACCGGGAAAGGCCAACGAGGGTATCTTTTTTGTCCGCCTGACACACCACTCCAAAAGAATGCGGGACCAGCAGGCCATCATGCAGGAAATCCGCGAAAAAATCGGACAGCTCGCGGGCGTGAAAGGATACGTGCTTTCCGGCGGCGGTCCCGGCGGCGCACAATCCCCGCTGCAGGTAGTGCTGGGCAACCCGGATATTCAGCGGATTGCCGAGGTTCAGGACCAAGTCATGCAATGGATGCGCAGTCAGCCGGAATTCGTGGGTGTTCACTCCAACATGAAACTGGACAAGCCCGAAATCCGGGTTTTTGTCAACCGGGAAAAAGCCGAGGAAATGGGGGTTACCGTGGCAGAAATCTCCAACACCCTGCGTTTTGTTTTCGGCGAACCCGATATCACCGAGATTGACCGGGAAGGCGAGCGCTACGAAGTCATCCCGGAAATCGCCTCCAAGACCAATGTCCCGGAGAAGATCTACAGCTTATACACCCGGAACAAAAGCGGCGAGATGGTTTCTCTGGCCAACCTGGTCAATATCAAGGAAGGCGTCGGCCCCAGCGAAATCCATCATTTCAACCGCGGGCGGGCGGCCACCATCAGTTCCCAGATGCCCCCGGATGTGCCGCTGGGCACGGCCATGGCAAAACTCCGCAACTACCTGGACACCCACACGCCGCAAGGGTTTCATACGGATGTCACCGGCCAGGCGCAGGATTTCAAGGAATCGTTTTTCTACCTGACCATGGCGCTGGTGTTTGCCATTGTATTTATTTTCCTGGTCATGGCCGGACAGTTCGAGTCCTTTCTCCACCCGCTCACCATTCTCATGTCGCTGCCGCTGGCCGGGGTGGGGGCTTTCGGCGCCCTGTACGCCCTGGGCATGACCGTTAACATATTTTCCTTTATCGGAATTATCATGCTGCTGGGGCTGGTGACCAAAAACGCTATTCTGCTGGTGGACTATGCCAACGTGCTGGTGGCCCGGGGCAACACGGTCCTGGAGGCCGCCCGCCAGGCCGCCCGGGTTCGGTTCCGCCCGGTTCTGATGACCGCCATTTCAACCATCCTGGGCATGCTGCCCATCGCCCTGGGCTACGGCGCGGGCGGCGAGGCCCGGGCCCCCATGGGCGTGGCGATATCAATGGGCATGTTTGCGGCCACCGCCCTGACCCTGCTGGTCATACCGGTGGTCTACACCCTGTTTGACGCCCTTCAGCGAAACATTATGCGCCACAAGCTGCTCACGCTTGTGGCAGCGGGCATCATGATCGCACTGGCGGCCATGTATGGAATATTCCAAATGTAGGAAAAAGGGGGAAAGTTTCAGATGAAATTTGTGCACATCACGTTTCATTTTGAATACACGGACAATCTCGAGCAGATCCTGGACCGCCATGAAATCGAAAACCTGGTCCGCTACCCCATGCAGGAAGGCCGGGACCGGGACGGAAAACACTACGGCACTCAGGTGTATCCGGGCAGTACCACCGTGATCCAGGCCCAGGTCCCGGATGAGGAGGTCGCGGACCTGCTGCGGGATCTAAAGGTATTCCGGGACGAAAAGGATTCCCACCAACACCTGGAGGCCCTGGTGCTGCCCGTTGAACAGCGGCTTTAAGGGAATGTCTCTGACAGGACGCATCAGGACAGAAACCTCTGGAGTACCCGGATGAGCTCCGGCTTCCGGATGGGCTTGGAGATATAGTCATTCATGCCGGCAGACAGGCATTCCGCCTTGTGTTCGGCCATGGCATGGGCGGTCATGGCAACCACCGGGATATCGGTAAATCCTTTTTCCCGGAGCGCTGAAAGCGCTTCGAAACCGTCCATTTCCGGCATCTGGATATCCATGAAGATCAAGTCGTATGCCGCCGGGTCCCGGGAAAACATTTCCACCACTTCCGTACCTGTGCCGGCCAGGGCAACACGGCATCCAAGCTTGCGCAGCATCATCTGAATCAGTTTCTGGTTGACCGCGTTGTCCTCGGCCACCAGCACGCCGTAGTCTGAAAAGTCTTCATGCACGCCCTGCCGGGGCTCTTTTTGAATCGGTTCGCCGGTTTTCTTTTCCCCGGCCAGCATGTCGACCAGCACCTGAAACAGCCGCTCCCGACGGATCGGCTTTACCAGCGACTGGTCGAATCCGGCCTGGGCAAACAGCTCGGGGTCGCGTTCCACAAGATAGGAGGCGGCGATCAACGGCAGATTCGAAATACTGGCATTTTCCGAAGCCCGCACCTGCCTGGCCACCTCGTATCCGCTCATGCCCGGCATGTGAATGTCAATAATACATGCATCAAAGGGATTTCCCGCCACGATCGCCCGCTGGAGGGTGGGCACCACTTCCATGCCGTTTCGCAGATCCGAGACCCGGAGACCGGCGGAATACAGCGCATTTTTGAGCAAATCGAGGTTGGCCTGGTTATCGTCCACGATCAGGATCTGCCGGCCGGCAATCGGGGCAGTGACTTCCTGCCAGGACACCCCCTTGTCAGAGCGTTCAAACCAGGCGCTAAAGTGAAAGGTGCTGCCCACGTCCACTTCGCTTTCCACCCGGATATCGCCCCCCATCAATTGGGCCAGTTGACGGGAGATGGACAGGCCCAGGCCGGTGCCGCCGTATTTGCGGGTGGTAGACCCGTCTGCCTGGTGAAAGGGTTCGAAAATCCGGGCCTGCTTTTCTTCTGAAATGCCGATTCCCGAGTCCTTGACCGTGGCATGGATCTGCAAGCGATTTTCACTTTGCTCGCCCACGTGCAGCCCGAGCGTGATTTCCCCGGACTCGGTAAACTTCGGCGCGTTGCCCATCAGGTTGAGCAGCACCTGCTGAAACCGGATGGGATCGCCTTTCAAATAGGAAGGCAGTCGCTGATCCACCCGGCAGATCAGTTCAATGGGTTTTTCCCCGATCTGGGGCCGGATCAGCTCGCACACGTCATAGGCAAGCAACTCCGGGGAAAAGTCAATACATTCCAGGTCGAGTTGCCCGGATTCGATTTTTGAAAAATCCAGGATATCGTTGATCAGGCTCAGCAGGGCCTCGCTGCTGTTTCGAATGGTTTTGGCAAAATCAAGCTGGCTTTCGCTAAGCGAAGTGTCAATCAGCATGTCCGTGAAACCGAGAACGGCATTTAAAGGTGTGCGCACTTCATGGCTGACATTGGCCAGAAACTGGCTTTTGGCCTGGTTGGCCTCTTCTGCGTTTTTGGCATGGATCCGGGCCTCTTCCATGGCCTCCTGGAGCTGCCTGTTTGCGCGCACCAACTCCGCGGTGCGCTCCCTGACCATTTCATCGAGATTGTCCCGGTGGCGCTTGAGTTCCCGCCCCGTGCGCTTGTGCTCTTCGATTTCCTTTTCAAGCGCCTCGTTCTTGCTTTGCAACTCCCGGGTCAGGGCCTCGTTGCGCTCGAAAACCCAGGAAAACCGGCGCAGCAGGTTTTTTTCAATCTTCTGATCCAGCCGGCTTTCGGCCTCTCTTTGTTCGAGTTCGTCGAGCCGCGCATGAATCCGGGAAATCAGATTCAGCCAGGGCCGCCAGTGCCTGGGCACCTGCTGTATTGCCCGGGCATCTGCTTCGGCGGACCGGGGATGCAGCGCCAGAAGTTTGATCAGATACTTTGCGGGATTGATAAAAAGGCTGTATACCAGCCAGACCGTGGCAGCCAGGAGGATCAGCCCGCAAGCCCCGGGCAGTATTGCCCATAAACCCGCGCCCCGGGTCCAGGCCTCCGTGGCGGCTGCCCCCAGAAGGCCGGCGATCAGGAAAACCAGCAGCCCGAAGCCCCACTCGTATCGCCTGGCAAACCTCACACCCGGTTGTGAAAAACGCTTTTCATCCGACCCGGCCGGTTCCTGCGTTTTTCTGTCAACGGCACCTTTCGGTGGCTTTTCATCCGGGCCTCCAGGCACAATAATATCTTTATTTTCTTGGCTGATGAGAGCTCGCTTTTTCATCGTTAACGACATGCATCCATGCACCCGGCCCGAATCAGTAATGGAACTGGAGCATGGATGCCCCCACTTCGATCACATCGAATTCCCTGAGCTGCACGGCCGAACTGATGGGCTCATAATTGACCCTGATCCGGGATTTTCTTGAAACCGGACACAGGTAATAGCCGTCCGGCCGTTTTTCAATCCTGGCCGCAGTTTTTTCAACCCGCCAGCCCCGGACCCGAAGATCGGCTCCCGGATCTTTGCCGATCCAGGTTTCGGCCTTTTCCAGACGCTTTGAAGCGGTTTCCTTTGAAAGAAAAGTAACCACCGCCGCCGGCACTTTCTTTTCCTCCGGCTCAGTGAATTCCGCGACACTTTTTGCCAGCCGGGCCCTGTGTTCATGGGTGTCAAGCTGCATGGTGGCCTGGTAGTTCTCCTGATCGGGAGGTGCCGGCTTTTTCTCGTCCTTGTCATAAACAAACACCAGGGTGTGATTGCCCACGGAAATTACGTCCCCGTGGGCCAGGCGCCTTGAAATCACCAGTTCCTTGTTGACAAACGTGCCGTTGCGGCTATTAAAATCGGTCAGGAAAAAATGTTCTCCCTCCGGCTCAATCTCGGCATGAAGGGTGGAGACCGCGGTATCGTCTACGGGGATTTCGTTTTTCTGAGCCCGTCCGATACAGATCCTGCCGGAGGCATCAAGGCGATAGGTTTTTAATTTTTGATCATCATATTTTAAAATTAAATAGGGCATTTGCTTTTTCCATATACGATACACGGATTCACTTCCGTCCGCAGGCAATCCCACCGCCCCCGGAAAACGCGAAAGGAACAGATTGTTATTATGATTCAATAACTTAGAGATGCCTTACCATAGGGCAGTTTTATACGGAAATCAACTGAAAAATAAGGTTTGACGCCCTGCACAGAGACGGGCTATCTTTAACAAACTCCCGCATACAAAAAAACGGATGGGCATGGGCAAATCACAACCAGACATAAAACCGCTGATCGACTACTTCCTCAACCTGTTTACCATTCAGACACTGGGGCCGGGAAAGGAACCGCAGACCGTCAAGGCCGAACCCGTATCCGGCAAGCCTTCCGAGAGCAGCGTCTACGAATTCACGCTGAAATCGGGCAGCACCAGGAAGCAACGGCGAATGAGCGTGGAACCCATCGGCGCGGGGGTCGGCAGCAAAAGCATGTGCTACAAGGTGCTTTATGACGAGCCCCTGGTGATCAAAATTCCGCCCAAGCCGATCCCGGATTTCGACGCCTACCTGAAATCCATCCAGCGGGAGCAGCAAATCGTCGAGCGGCTTTCCCCGGAAATTTCATGCGTATTCCCGCGACTGGAAGCAATCCTGAAAAAAGTCCCGTTTTTGAAATTTTCTGAAGACCGTTTTACCCCCGAGGAAATCGAAAACGCCTATATCAATCTGCTTCTTCGCAAGCCGGGCCTGCAGCAGTATCTCAAAGTCGGCAACAGCTTCGTGTTTTTCATGAATCTTTCCCGGCACCAGTTCTTCAACCAGGTGATCGGATCCATGCATATCGTCAAGGACCGGGTGCGCGAGGACATGATCAAAAACATGAGCGAGGCCCTCCCGGATCCGGATGCGTTCGGATGGCTCTACGGTGAGGAAAATTACCCGGTATACCTGTCTTTACGGGGGCTGTTTGCCGAATATGAAGCGGGCCTTGAACGTCTTGCAGAAAAATACGAAATCAATTCCTTCATACCGGAATACCGGCGCAGGGAATGGTTCTTTTCCTGCCTGGCCGGGGTGCAGCCCGAAATCGAAGCCAAAGACATTGCCGGACAATTCCCCGCGGAACTGCAGGCACAGACCAGCCGACTGCTGGCGGCAAACAAACAGAGCACGGCAAAAATTTACCGAACCGTCTACAAGCGCGTGCAGCGCCAAAACTTCGATACCAACCGATCCCGCATCAAAGGGATGGTCATCAATGTCCTGCAGCTGCTCTATCAGCTCAAGGGGCGCAACCTGGCCCTCCGGGATCTGAAGCCCGATAACATGTATATCGACCGGTATCTTGACGCCGCAGACCACATCCTGGCAGATCCCTCGCTGTACGGGCTCGGCCTGATCGACCTGGAAACCGCGGTCTGCTTCGATCCCGAAATCGAACTCCAGCAGCCGCTGCTGGCAGGAACACCGGCCTATGCCACCCCGGCGCACCTGTTTCCCAACGACATCCTGCGCAAACTTTACCCCGAACAGATCGACCGGGTGTTTTACATGCAGGACTGGTATGCGGGCATCGGCATCATCTTCCATGTCATCACCGGCCGGGTGCTGTTTACCAAAACCGCCCGACTGATGCCCGAAATCATCCAGGCCAAGCGCCACGCAGCCAGAAACAAGGGGGATTTCAAAAAAATCTACCAAAATATTTCCGGTAAATTCTGGGCTTCGGCCATAGAGGAATTCAAGGAAAAAACCAATCAGCAACAGCAGAGGCTGGAAACCCTGGAAGTCTTTTTGCCGGCCCATATCAAGGACCTTTTTGAAAAAGCCGCGGCCCGGGAACAGCAAAGGGCCCACAAGGCGATCAAATCCTGGCTTAAAAAAGACGAAGTCCTCCACCGCTACCGCAAGGCACTGATGGGGGCTTCTTACGCGGTGGTGACCCACAACCTCGAAAAATGGCGGGCCAACGGCAGAACATCCGAGGCCACGCTGCATGCGCTTTCCAGAATTGCCCGCTACAAATTCCGGGAAAAATATTTGAGCAATTCCATCAGGGAACTTTCCGGCCCGGTTCCCGCGGATTTTCTGCTGTCATTTATTTTCGACCGCGTCTTTTACACGATGTACCGGCGGCGATGGTCCCCAAGCCAGCCGCGCCTGGCCGGTCCCGGACTGCAAAAAGCCCAAGCTGCTCATAACAGGTCATGACGCTTCAGCTCAGACTCGAACTCCGCAACAGCATTTTCCAGCAGACCAATCATCCCGCGTGCGCCGCCAATATCCGCGTTTTTTGCCGCATTTTCCAGATCAGATGCAATCCGTCGCAGACGCAGGGCGGACATGTTGGCAGAAGCGCCTTTGAGCGAATGAGCGGCATTAACGAGTTCGCCGGCATGGCTTTTGTCAATTAGGTCCCGAATAACGGCGATCTTTTCACGGGCATCGGCCAGAAACATTTCCCCCACCTGCCGGGCCAGCTCCTTGTCGGATTCCACCCGCTCCAGGAAATCTTTTTGATCAAAAATCACATCATCTTCCCAGCCGCGCTCATCCATGTCGTCAGTCCCCTTGTCTGTTTCTATTTGTCCGGATCCGGGCAGAGATGCTCGGGAAGATCGCCCGGCACGCACACCTCGATTAAAACCAGCGGATCGGCTTCCGCGTTTTCAGCCCGCACCCGGCTTTTTGGCGGAATTTCAACGGATTGCCGGTTTTCCATCAGGCGGGATACACCGTTGGCTTCCATGCGGCCCCGGCCCGAGACCACGGTCCAGTGAAGCGTTCCGTGCCAGGGGGATGTGAACTCCAGCCCCCTTGACGCATCCAGGCAAATCCGCCGGATCCTGGACCGGGCGTCCTGGCTGATTTCCGTGCACGTGCCCCATTTGGCAAAACGCGTGGCATGGCAAATGGCTTCCCGGCGGTTTTCCGTTTTCAAGGCAGAAGCCACGGCCTTGACATCCTGGGCGCGCTGCCGATCGGCAACCAGCAGGGCATCTGCGGTATCCACGACCACGCAGTCGCTTAAGCCCAGCACTGCGATCAGGCGAGGACCGGAAAATACAAGGCTGTTTTTGACCTCCCGCGCCATGACTTGACCGGCAATGACGTTGCCGTCTGCATCCTTTTGCCCGGTTTCCCACATGGCCGCCCAGGATCCCAGGTCGCTCCATTGCGCTTCAAACGGGATCATCCCCCCTTTTTCCGTTTTTTCCATGACCGCATAGTCGATGGAATCGGCCGGGCACCTTTCAAAAGCACCCGAATCCAGCAGCAAAGCATCTTCCTGAAAACCTGCCCGATCCCATGAACTGCGGCAGGCAGATACAATCTCCGGGGCAAATCGCGAAAGCTCCGAATACACGTCAGCGGCCCGAAACAGGAACATGCCGCTGTTCCAGCAGTACCGGCCCGAAGCCAGGTACTTCTCCGCGGTGGGCCGATCCGGTTTTTCCGCAAACTGGTCAATGGCATATGCCGGGGCCGATTCCTGCCCGGTTGGCGCTTCATCCAGGGGCCGGCCTTTTCGAATATACCCGTAACCGGTTTCCGGGGCATCCGGGATCACGCCGAAGGTGATGAGATAGCCCTGCTGCGCATACGCATCCGCCGCGGCCACAGCCCGGCCGAAGGCCGGGACGTCCCCGATCAAATGATCGGCCGGAAGCACCAGAATGCGGGCTTCCGGGTCAACGGAAAGGGCCTTTATCGAAGCCACGGCTACGGCCGGCGCCGTGTTTTTCCCCACCGGCTCCAGGATCATGGCAGACGGCTGCAGGTCCAGTTCATGCATCTGCCGGGCAACCGGGTAGTAATGCTGTTGATTGCAGATCACCAGGGGAGCGGCTGCGGCCGCCACTGCTTCCAGGCGCAGCAGGGTCTGCTGGAACATGGTATACGATCCGGTCAGCCGCAGCAGGTGCTTGGGGAAAAGTTCCCGGGACATCGGCCACAGCCGGGTCCCGGAACCGCCGGCAAGAATCACCGGTATGATCATCAAGGACTCCTTTCCGCCTAAATTTAACACCTGAAACTGACTTAATTCCTTAAAAAAATAAAAAAGATTGATCCGTGTAAAAATTTGAAACGCTCAATTTAGGTTCCAAACAGGCGCGTTTAAGGCGCAAGCAGCGCAAATCCGGTTTTATCGTCATGCAGGCGCCTGGCCCGGGTTTCGGTTAGCTCCCAAACCACGGCTTCCATGACATGCCAGACGCAAACGCCGGCCCGAACGCATCCGGTTACGGTCTCGCCCTGCCGGCAGATGCCTCGGAATATTTCATTTTCCCTCACCTCCATATCCACTGCGCTGTCCGTGCCGATAGCCCCGGATGCCTTCGGGCAGGCCGCAAATGGACTCACCGGTAAACTCCCGACACACCCCTACTTGAAATGCGCCGGGCAGTTTTTCCGCAACAGCGGTAAACACTTCCGGGGCGCAGGCAAAAAGCAATTCATAGTCTTCTCCGCCGGCTGCCATCATATTTGCCGGCGACCGGCCAAAGGCTTTGCAGAACTCCGCCAGCTCCGGGGCTGCGGAAACCGTCGACAGATCCAGCTCAACGCTCACCCCGGAGTCCTCGGCAATATGGGCCGCATCCCCGGCCAGGCCGTCGCTGATATCCATGACGCAGGTCACGCCGCAGGCGGCCAGCACTTCTGCGGCATCAAACCGGGCCCGGGGACGTGTAAACGCCCGGATCAGTCCCGGAAACCGGGATTCCCCCCGGCCAAGACAATCCAGGCCGGCCCGGGCCAGGCCCAGCGGACCGGTGACATACAGGCCCCAACCGGGCACGGCTGCCGAGCGCAACGGAAACAGCTCGGGATGCCCCCTTCCCACGGCAAACAAGTCCACACCCAGGACCCGGGCGCCGGATATGTTGCCCCCGCCCAGCACGGCATCGTGGCGGGCAAGCGCTTTTCGGATCCCTGCATACAGATCCATCACATCATCTTCGGCAATGTCGGAAGGCAGCGCCAGGTTCACGAACAAAGCTGCGGGGACGGCATAGGAAGCGGCCAGGTCGCTGAAAGTGATCTCCACGGCCTTCGCCCCGATATCGGACATGGACTGCCACCTGCGGCGGAAATGAATTCCTTCGCGCTGGGCATCCGTGGTAAAAACCGGCCGGTCAATCGCCTTGAACAGGGCGGCATCATCGCCGCCGGCAACTTCGATATCGGCAACGCACTGTTCCGGTACCCGGGAATCGGCCAGTATCCGCCGGATCAGGGAAAATTCATCCTGCCAGGCAGAACGCGGCTTTCCCGGGGAAACGCCACATGCGGCGCCGAAACGCCCGGCCGCGTCCGCGGGATCGGACGCCCGGGTAATGGCGCTGATCACGGCCGCGCCCGCCGCGCCGCCGGCAAAACACTTGCCCGCCAGCTCCGGGGTGATGCCGCCGATTGCCACCACGGGCAGGCTGACCCGGCAGACCATGTCGGCTATCCCCCCGGTGCCGATTACGGCCTTGGCATCCGCCTTGGTGCCGGTATGCGCCACCGGGCCGGTTCCGATATAATCGCATGCGGAAAGATCGGTTTGCGCCAGCTCTGCAGGCGTGGATACGGATATGCCGACAATGGCCGCATCTCCGAGAATTTCCCGGGCCAGGGCGGGCGCGGCATCCGCCTGGCCCAGGTGAACCCCGTCGGCCCCGGCGGCCCGTGCCAGCACGATATCATCGTTGACAAGAAACAAGACCCTGTGAAGGGCGCAAAAATCGCGAATAGCTATCACCTCGGGCATATTCGCTACGGAAAAGCCCTTATTGCGGTACTGGACCGCAGTGGCCCCGGCGGCCACGGCAATCTCGACCTGGCGCTTTGCGGGCAGATCCAAAATGCCGTCATCCGTGATAAAATAAAACCGCAGATCCAGTATTGAATTTTCCAAAATCCGGCTTAGCCCTCATTTTACTGCCAAAACACAGATAAAACCACGAAGATCACGAAGCAATCGCGCTTCTCATTGTTCTGCCTTCGTGCGCTTCGTGGTTTTAAACGAGTCCATTTTCTTGTTTATTCCACCCTGCCAAAAACTTCCAGCCACCTGCAAAAACGCTCCACCTTGTCTTTGCCGTGGGCTGCAAGCGCGGCAAGCACCTCTTCAACGTTCCGGCGCGTGCCGGCCGGCGGCGGCGTCTTGGAAAAAAAGGTGTCTGCAAAGCAGACGATCTGCTCCGCCACTGTTTCCGGCAGCATATCCCGCTTTGGCAGGGGCAGCCCCTGGGCTGAAATATCTGCGGCGGAAAGCCCCGCGCCGATATGACGCTCACAGACCCGGGCATGATCCGGCAGCCCGTGTTTTTCCAGCATCATCCGCCCCAGGTATCCGTGGCATATGTAGGGATACTTGCCAAAACAGCCGATCTGCGGCGCATCCGTATCAAGGACGCCGATGTCATGGAGCATGGCCGCCTCCCGGATAAACCCGGGATCGGACACAAGATGCGGCACACGCCCGGCCAGGCAAAGGGCGACCGCTGTAACAGCCTCGCAATGCCGCACCAGCACATCATAAGCCAGGCTGCCGGGCCGGTAATAGACCCGGATCAAATCAAGCGGATTCATTGGCATCCGCCGGGCTTGCGTGCACGCCAGAGAGCAGCACCGCCTCGATAAACGGATCGATCCACCCGTCGAGCACGGCATTGACATTGCCGATATCCATGTTGACCCGGTGATCCTTGATCATCTGGTACGGATGCAGAACATAGGAACGAATCTGGTTGCCCCAGGCAATCTCACCCTTGGATTCATGGATGGCCTGCAGCTTGCGGTCCTGCTTTTGCTTTTCGTTCTGGTACAGGCGGGCGCGCAGCACCTTCATGGCCAGTTCGCGGTTGCGGATCTGCGATTTTTCCTGCTGGCACTGCACCACGACCCCGGTGGGCTCATGGGTAATGCGCACCGCGCTGCTGGTTTTGTTCACGTGCTGCCCGCCGGCGCCGCTGGCCCGGTAGGTATCAATGCGCAGATCGTTTTCATCAATATCCACCACGATTTCATCATCGATTTCCGGGTAGACGAACACGGAAGCAAAAGAGGTGTGGCGCTTGCCGCTTGCGTTAAACGGCGAAATCCGCACCAGGCGGTGCACTCCGGTTTCCACCTTGAGATATCCGAACGCATACCCGCCCCTGGCCGTAAACGTCACGCTCTTAATGCCGGCCTCGTCCCCGGGCTGAAGGTCCATTATCGCGATCTTATAGCCCTTTTCCTCGCACCAGCGGCTATACATGCGAAAAAGCATCTCGGCCCAGTCCTGGGCTTCTGTACCGCCGGCCCCGGCATTGATGGAGACAATGGCATTACGGTTGTCATCCTCGCCCTTTAACATCATGGAAATCGAGAAGCTGTGGATCCGCTTTTCCAGGGTTTCCACCTGGCGCCGGACTTCAGCCGTTGCGGTCTCGTCGCCTTCCTCCTCGGCAAGCTCCAGCAAAGTATCGCAGTCTTCGATCTCCTTGTACAGGGCGCGCCAGTTATCCAGGCGCTCGCATAGCCGGGATCTTTCCTGCAGTATCCTGCTGGCCTGTTCCGGGTCGTTCCAGAACGCTTCAGCCCCGATCATGTCTTCAATTTCAGCCAGCCTTTTCTCAATTGCAGGGACGTCAAAGATACCCCTTTAACTGATCGATCTTTTTATAAAACTCATTTATCGCGGGCTTGAGTTCTTCAGACATGACAGCCTCCTTTTATATGCATCCATTTATTATGGCGATCTGCTTTTTCCACCTTATAATATGATAATATCCGGTCTTTATCAAACACGCGGGCGCTTTTTCAACCCGTTTGCCCGGCTGGCCAGGATCATTGCCAGCCCAGCGGCCAGCGCGATCCACGGCAGCACATCCCCGTGGCGCGAATAAAATGTTATCCGGTCTTGAATCAACGGCACCGAGCGGATCAGGCTGGCGGTTTCGAAGATTTCCGATGTTTCCAGCACGCGGCCGGCCGGATCCACGTACCCGCTGATGCCGGTATTGGCCGCCCGGACCAGGCTCCTGCGGTTTTCCACTGTACGCACAACCGCCATGGCAAAGTGCTGCCCCGGCGCCGCGGTTTTGCCAAACCAGGCATCATTGGTAATATTGATGATCACATCCCCGCCCTGACGCACCATGGCCGCGCAAAGCGAGGGAAAAATCGCCTCGTAGCAGATCTGGACCCCGAGGCGTGTGCCGTTCATGGCCAGCAGCTGCCCGGTTTGCCCGGCGGAAAAATCCATTGCCTGCGGAACCATCTTGCCCAGAAACGGCAGCCAGCTTCTCAGGGGCACATACTCCCCAAAGGGCACCAGGTGCACCTTGTCGTATCGTCCCGCAACCTGCCCGGCCGGATCGATCAGGTAGGCGCTGTTAAAAATGGAAAGGTCTGCTGCGCCCTTGTCGGATTCATAAGCCGGACTGCCCACGAGAAAATGCGTTCCCATGCGGGCCACGGCATCAAGCACCTGCCGGGTCAGCTCCTTGTCATAAAAAAAATAAAAAGGCAAGGCGGTTTCCGGCCACACCACCAGGTCCGGCTTTCCATCTGCCAGAAGCTCGCTGGAAAGCCGGATATAGGTGCGGGTGGTACGCTCGCGAAAGGCATCATCCCACTTCAGGGAC
>CAZTHW010000024.1:0-17268 GCA_964613595.1 uncultured Desulfobacteraceae bacterium
CGTTGCCCTGACGGCGGTGCGGAAAAGCGGGTTTCCGAGCGGAAATCGAGGCTCGAAGAGGCTCCTGGAGCGAGGAAACTCCTTTTTCGCAACGCCGATCAGCCAAGGCGCTTACGGATTTCCTTTGTTGCAAAGATACCACCCTGGCAGGATAAACCGCTTTTTACGAAACCGTCAAATTTGTAAATGAAAATGTGCCGCTTTGTATAAAAATTATAGCATGCCAAAATTTGACCATGAAATCAATATAATGTTTTGTGCATTACCGGCCGATCAGCCGATCCGGGGCATCAGGGCCCACATGACAGCCCAGTAATCCGATTCCGTCAGCTTGTCCAGGCAGACGATGCCGCCGTTCTGGAACTTGAATACCGTGTAGTCTGTGGAACCGGTTGTCAGATAGGAAGTCATGCGTTCCATGAAGGGAAGGTGGCCCACGAGCATCAGGTTTTCCCCGTTGTTGATGGTTTTTGCAAATTCCGCGGGATCATCCAGGGCCTTGAGGCCGCCGGCTTCAGCCACATCCGTGACACCTAGCTTTTGGGCATATATCTCTGCGGTTTGCTGCGCCCTTTTCTTCCCTGAATGCCGGACGGCGCCCACCAAGACGTTGTAGGACTGCGCGGTGTCCCCGATGCGTTCCACTTCTCTGGTGCCTTCCTCGGACAGACTCTGGTCCGGATCGATTTCCTTTGTCAGATTCTTTCCGTGCTGAACCAGGTAAAGTGCCATGGCAGTTCACCTCCTCATGCTCTCTGAGCAAGTTTGATTTTTCTGCTGGCCATGTAATTCTCCAGTTCTTCGAGAAAGCCGCAGATGTCATCGGCGTTGATCGCGCCGATGTTGGCGATTCGGAACGTACCGATATTCCCCACTTTTCCAGGATAAATCGTGACCCCCTTTTTGTAAAGCCAGTCGTGCATGTCCTGGAAGCTGTAGCCCGGCGCATCCGGCTCGATCACCGAGGTTATCAGGTGCCCCTGGTATTGTTCCGGCAGCAGGGTTTTGAATCCAAGGGCTTCCAGCCCCTGTTTCAGGGCCTGCCGGCAGGCTTTGTATCTGGCAATGCGGCCTTCCAGGGTTTCCTCGAAGAATTCGTCCAGTGCCTGTTCCAGTGCATACAGGACCTGCACCGGCGGGGTGAAACGCATCTGGCCTGTTTTCTCAAATGCCTCATGCTGCTGTGCCAGGTTAAAATAAAAGCTGCGGCCGGGGTGGCCTGCGGTTTTTTTTATTTTTTCCTTTTTTGCAATCACAAAGGCAATCCCTGCCATGCCCTGGATGTTTTTGTTGGAGGTGGAGACCAGGTAGTCAAATCCGTCGCGCTCAATGTCGATGTCAATGCCCGCATAAGAAGACACTGCATCCACCATAACCTCCAGTCCACGGTCATGGGCCATTTGCGCGATTTCCCGGGCCGGGTTGATCATGCCGGTGGTGGTCTCGTGATGCACGACGCCGATATGGGTGATATTGTTCCGCCGGTCCAGGATTTCGGCAATGGCGCTGACATCCGGATACTGTTCCGACGGGATTTTGTATTCGAGGATCCGCTCGCGGGCAAAATACACTTCCGCGATCTGTCGCATCCGCTCTCCGTATGCGCCGTTGTTAATGATCAGCAGCTCGCCGGTTTCCGGGGGAACCGAGCTGATCATGGCTTCGATGCCGCCGGTGCCCGAGGCGGCAAATAGAACGGCCGTATGCCGGCTGTCACCCTTGACCACGTTGACCAGCTTGGTGCGGACCCGGGCCATGAGATCGCAGAACTCGTTTTCCCTGGGGCATATGTCCGGGACAACCTGGGCCAGCTTGACAGTGTCTGTGGTGGTGGCCGGTCCCGGGTTAAGCAGGATGTTTCGCTTGATTTCCATGATGGATCGCCTTTTATTCCGGGGTTCGCAATATGCGTCGGTAAGGTTTTATTGCTGCGTGACAAGCGGGAAAATCATTTCTTTTGCCCGCCTGAGATGGTCTTCGGTATCGATTTCCGCCCAGGCCAGGTCGTTGATAGGCATCACGTGCACCGGCGCGGCCCGGGCCAGGCGGATCAGGGCGGTTTCATATTCGATACGGCGGGTTTCGGCCTCGTTTTCTTTATAAAGGGAAACCATGGTATGAAAAGCGTCCGCACAAATGCGTGTGATACCGACAAGTTCGCCGTCGATTCGGTTCAAATCGGATTTACGCTTTGACATGTTCACCAGCTGCCCCCCTGTATCGGTTTCGATATATACCTCGTCTCCGGATTCGGTTTTTCCGCTTGCCAAAATGACGTTTTCCCGGGTATCTCTGCAAAGGGCTGTGACCGCACGACCTTCATAGAGCAGATCCGATTCGAGAAGCAGGAAATCTTCGCGGATCCGGTCTTTCATGTTGTACAGAGTAAAAAAGCTGCCGCTGGCCTGGTAAATCGGGTTAAAGACGGTTTCCACGCCGGCAAGCCGGCGTGCCAGGCTTTCGTAGAATTCCGCCCGGTGACCGGTGCCGATGAGAATGCGGCGTATGCCGTGGTCATGCAGGATTTGGATGGATCTTTCGATAATCGGCGTTCCGCCGATTTCGACAAAGCCTTTCGGCTTTCCCCCGGCGCTGCTTTTCATTCGGCTTCCCAGCCCAGCGGCCAGGATAACGGCAAGTTCCGGCATCGAGGCTCCTCAGGATTTCCGGGCGCCGGCGGCCGGCGCTTTCCCCGGTGCGGACCCCATAAAGGACATGAACCGGTTTTTGATTTCATGGGGCGGCAGATCCGGGCGCTGCAGGTTTTCGGCGGCTCCTTTTTTCACCCGGACATGCAGCAGTGTGAGTACAGGGTCTTTCTGCCAGCTGGCCATGTGCTGCTTCAGTGTTTCCGGGTCGTGTGCAGCGGCCGTTCGCGGATAGCCGCATGCGTGTGCAATGGCCGGAAAGTCGATGTTTTCGGATACCGAGGGCTGCCCTCCCGTGGAATCATAGGCCCCGTTGTCGATCACGATATGCAGCAGGTTGGCGGATGCGTAATAGGCGTTGGTGGCAAGAGATCCCATCCGCATAATCAGCGCCCCGTCCCCGTCTATGGCAATAATCTTTTTGTCCGGCCGTGCGAGGCCGAGGCCCAGCCCCAGGGAGCTGATACATCCCATGGAACCGACCATATAGAAATTGTTCGGAAAGTCGCCGATGGTGAAAAGTTCCCGGCTGGTTTTGCCGGTGCAGGAAAGAAGGGCCGTGTCCGGGGTTTTGTATTCAGAGATGATCTCCAGAGCCGAAAAGCGGCTGTCAAATGCGCCGGGCTCGACTTTTTCAGGCCTCTTCACGCAAACCGCGGCCGGAGCCACGGCAGTTTTCAGCGGCTCTTGGCAAAACGTGTTTTTCCGGACGATGAAGAAAAAAACCCCGTTTTCGCTGATCACCTGTTCGGCCCCGGCCAGCTGAAAAAGCGCTTCTTCGGTGTTGGCGCTGAGGTAGGCGTATTGCGCGTCGGCGCATTCAAGCATGGCTTCGGTGGTCTGTCCGGTCAGTTCGTGCTGGGGCGCATCCGCAATACCGGGCTGCCCGCGCAGGCTGACAAATCCGAGAAGCGGAATCCGAAAGGGGTAGTTCAATGAGGTCAGAGGCGAAAGTGCATTTGTCAGTCCGGAGTTCTGCATGAGCACCGCGGTTTTTGTCCCTCCCAGAAACGCCCCGGCGGCGATGGCCACGGCATCGCCCTCGTTTGCCGCCTCCACGTAATCGCCGTGATTCAGGGCGAAGTTGATCAAATATTTCAGAAAAGAGCAGGGTACCCCGGTGAAGCGCTCATATCCATATCCGGCCAGCGCCTTTCCGAAGCGGTACGTATCAATCATAGAAAATCTCCTGCTTCCGCAAAATCCACCAGGTTGTCAATGTCGAGCCACCCGCCCTTGGTGTATACCACCTGAATATTGGCTGCCGGGATCAGTTCCTTTAACAGGTCCGTAAGTGAAAACTGTTTGAATCCGCTGCGGGTGCTCATGTTTTCGAGTGTTTCCCGGATCAGCCGGGTGCCCTGCGGGCGCGCGGCAATGATGCCGGCCCATTCCCCGTGGGCGTTTTCATCATGGGTGGTCACGGAGATATCCTTGAGCAGGATGTTGCGGTTGAAAAAATCGTTGGTATAGGGGCTGCTGCACACCACGTGATCGTGGGTTTTTCTGCTTTTGTCCTTGTCCGCGTCCACCAGTGCCCGGATATCGCCTTCTTTTTCCAGAAGATCGGTGATCAGGTACGACCTGTAAAGACAGTCTCCGTAGATGATGAGACAGTCGCCTTCAAGCCTGCCGCGAGCCAGGTAAAGGGAGTACAGGTCTCCGGTGGTTTCGTGTTCGTCATTGTCAATGGTCCGGTAGCCGTCGGCGGCAATCATTTCTTTTCTGTACCCGCGAACCACGTGAATATCATTGATATTTAACCGCTTCAGCTTGGATACCGTGTCATCCAGGATGGTCCGGTTGTTGACTTTCAAAAGCGCCTTGGGCCGGTCGGCGGTCATCTCCCCGAATTGTCCGCCCCTGCTGGCCGCCAGGATAACGGCCCGGGCCCGGTTTTTTTGTATGCGGCTGTATTTGAGTTCTGCAGCTTCCAGTTCAGAGGCGCCCTGGAGACGGAAGATTTCGGATATGGGGGTGATGCAGTCCTCAATGGCCGCAATCGAGGCATCGGCATGAATTTTTTGCGCGGCTTTCTGCATGGCCGCTGCAGAGGCACGGACCATGTGGTTGGCCCATATGACCATGCTGACGCCCATCTCCGCAAACCGGCCGGTGGGGGTCGAATAATACCGGGTCGGCACGATGACCACCGGGTGGCGGTTGGCCCATTCTTTCATAAACGCCTCGATTTCTTCAGGCGTCCGTTTTTTGCTGTGAATAAGCACCGCATCCGCCCCGGCCCGCCGGTAGGCCTCGGCCCGTTCAAGGGCGGCCTTCAGCCCCTGCCCGGCGATAAAGGCCTCCACACGGGCCACTATACAGAAATCCGGGTCGGCCTGGGCGTCTTTTCCCGCCTTTATCTTGCCGCAAAAGGTATCGATGTCCTCGAGCGCCTGTTCCCTGCCGTCGATGAGCGAATTGGCCTTGGGGAACTGCTTGTCTTCGATGCATACGCCGGCAACGCCCCGCTGCTCCAGCTTTCCTACCAGGCGCCGGAAATTGTTGAAGTTGCCGTAGCCCGTGTCTCCGTCCAGAAGAATGGGTACTTCCGTGGCATCGCTCATGAATTCGGTTGTTTCAAGCACCTGGGTCCAGCTGGCCTCGTTGCTGTCACGCACGCCGAGCGCGGCGGAAATGGAAAGCCCGCTGGCCCAGATACCGGAAAAGCCGGCTTCCTCCACAATTTTTGCGCTCAGGCCGTTGTGCGCTTCGCAGATAAATTCCAGGCGCCCGTTATTGAGCAGATTTTTCAGCCGGGCGGTTTTTGCCGTGTTCATGCGTGTTTTATATCCCCTTTTCCGCGATCGCGCTGTCGTCAAGGCCGGTTTGAAACGTCGGGTCCGGCTCCCGCCAGTTGCCGTAGCGGATGTTGAGGTATTCATCCGCGTTTGCAGGAATGCATACCTTTCTGCCTTCCCACTCTATCGTATCGGGCTTGTCATAAAAATCCGCGGACACCTTCTTGAGCATGCCGCAGTCAAGCCAGTGATAGTAGTCGCCCACCCGGTATTTGGCGATCAGATCCCCCCAGGGCAGCGGCCTGGCCGGCCGCTCGGGCCCGAAAGGTAGCAGTTTGCACATGTACCTGTCGATCTGGCGCTGCGGAACCCCGAACTTGAATTTCCGGCAGGGGGCGGGCAGCCAGGGGGTCTGCCCGGTTTTCTGAACGAGAATGTAGGCGGGCAGAAAACGGTGCCGGTTTTTCAATACCAGCGGAACGCTGTCCCCGGCAATTCCGAGGTCCACATCCCGGTCCCACGGGATCAGGTCCCCTGCGCGCATAATGCCCAGCAGGGTGCCGTCATCAAGCCAGTAGCGGATGCCGGCCTCATTGAAGATGTCGATGGTCTTGAGCAGAAATGCTTTCATGCGGTCCAGGGCCTTGCCCGTCAATACCTGCTCCGGCGGGCCGTCCGGCTGTTTGCGCGGCTTGAAGGGCACCGATGCCAGGGTGTCCATGGATGCAATGGCCAGGTCGTCGATCGTGGAAAACCAGTATCGCTCCGGTTTTTTCCAGTCCCCGTATCTTGCGGCCAGATATTGTTCAGCCGCCGCAGGGACCGGGTATTGTCTGCCGCTGACAAGCGTCGTGTCCAGTTTTTCCAGGAGTTCGGCCGGCACGGATTTGCAGCTCTTATGGTCCACCCACCGGTATTCGGATCCGACCCTGTGCTTTGGGGTAATGTTGACGCAGGGGGGGATTTTTTTGCTTTTCTCCCACCAGTGCATGATTTGCACCCGGCTCGTTTTTGCAGGGCTCCACTGCCGGCCGGAGTTGTCTGCGACTTTCTTGACCCGGCAGAAGCGGGGGAATCGATTTCTGGCCTCGATCAGCGCCGGCAGGTGCTTTGCATCAATGGCCATGTCGACATTCCGGTGCCAGGCGGACACTCCGTTTTCCCGCACAACGCTTAGCAGGGTGCCCGAGTCAAGCCAGTATTCGATGCCGAGCTTCTCCAGGATATCGGCCGTACGTGCCAGCATTTCGGGAGTTCGATCCTTGTCATATATCAAGTTGAAGTTCCTTTCGGTGTATTTTGATATAAACTAATAATTCTAAACAAATCAGGGGGAAAAGTCAATTTTTCATTGCACGGATGTTTTTCCGGGGGCGAAAATTTACATATTATTGATTTGTCGGGCAAAAATTTTCATTGCAGTCTGCTGCCGGCAAAGAAATATTGCCTGAAATATTGAACTGTATTAAAAGATTCTGACCGGAGGGGGACGTGTAAACCGAAGCAATCATTAACTGTCAAACGGAGGCATTTGCAGATATGGGCGGACTGTTCGGATGCGCCTTGAAGTCGGACTGCACCATGGATCTGTTTTACGGAACGGATTACCATTCCCACCTGGGCACCAAAAGGGGCGGAATGGCTGTGAAAAACAGCAGGGGCATGGCAAAGGCCATCAAGAATATTGAAAACAGCTATTTCCGGACGAAATTCGAGACCGAGCTCCCGCACCTGGAGGGAAACAAGGGCATCGGCGTAATCAGCGACAATGATTCCCAGCCGCTGATTATCGGATCCCACCTGGGGACTTTCGGCATTGCCACCGTGGCGAAAATCAACAACCGGGCCGAGCTGGCAGCCGACGCCTTTAATCGGGGCATTCATTTTTCCGAAGCCGGCGAAGGCGAGGTCAACCCCACTGAACTCGTGGGCATGCTGATCAGCCAGGGCAACAATTTCGTGGACGGCATTAAAAGCGTGCAGGCACAGGTGCAGGGTTCCTGCAGCATGCTGCTTTTGACTGAAAAAGGGGTTTACGCCGCCCGTGACCGGCTGGGCCGTACCCCTCTGGTGCTGGGCAAAAAGCACGGCGGGTATGGCGTGACATCCGAGACCACGGCGTTTTTCAATCTCGGCTACGAGGTGGTTCATTACCTGGGGCCCGGGGAAATTGTTTTGATCACGCCCGAGGGCTTTGAGACGTCAGCCCGCCGGGAGATGACATGCAGGTCTGTGCCTTTCTGTGGGTGTATTACGGGTATCCGGCATCCAGCTACGAGGGGATCTCCGTGGAGGACGTGCGCTACCGGTGCGGCCGGGCTCTGGCCCGGGATGATGACACCACGGTGGATACGGTTTCCGGCATACCTGATTCCGGCATCGGGCACGCCATCGGCTATGCCAATGCAAAGAAAATTCCTTACATGCGTCCCTTTGTCAAGTACACGCCCACCTGGCCCCGCAGCTTTATGCCCCAGAACCAGCAGGACCGGGATCTGGTGGCGCGCATGAAGCTCATTCCTGTCACCGCGCTGATTTCCGGCAAGCGCCTGCTTTTTTGCGACGACTCCATTGTCCGGGGCACGCAGTTAAAGGACAATGTCCGTATCCTCTATGATGCGGGCGCAAAAGAGGTGCATATGCGGATTGCCTGTCCCACCCTGGTTTATCCCTGCCTGTTTTTGAACTTTTCCACATCCCGTTCCACCCTGGATCTTGCCGGGCGCAAGGCCATCTACGATCTGGAGGGACGGGAGCGAGAAGAGATCATCCACGGGTATGCGGATCCGGATGCGCAAAAGACTGAAGATATGGTGAATAAGATCCGCGAGAAACTCGGGCTGACTTCCCTGAAATACCAGCGGCTCGAAGATATGGTGGAAGCCATCGGTTTGCCCAAGGAAAAGCTGTGCACCCATTGCTGGGATGGCAGCAGTTATTATTAGTTATGGGTAATCAGGAATCAGTGGTCAGTGGTCAGTGGTCAGTGGTCAGTGATGGGGGATCGGGGGTCGGGTAAGACATCCCCGGGCAAAGCGTGAAAAATAAAATCTAAAGATTGCAGATAAAGGAGTGGATATGCCAAAGCGCACGGATATCAGTAAAGTCATGATTATCGGATCCGGGCCCATTATTATCGGTCAGGCCTGCGAATTCGATTATTCCGGCACACAGGCGTGCAAGGCGCTGCGTTCGCTGGGATACGAGATCGTGCTGGTCAACTCCAATCCGGCCACCATCATGACCGATCCGGAAATGGCGGACGTGACCTATGTTGAGCCGTTGAACGTCGAGACCCTGACCCGGATTATTGACAAGGAGCGTCCGGATGCGCTGCTGCCGAACCTGGGCGGCCAGTCCGCCCTGAACCTGTCTTCCGAGCTGGCAAGCTCGGGGGTGCTGGATCGGTTCAACGTCAAGGTCATCGGGGTGAACGTGGAGGCCATTACCCGGGGTGAAGACCGCACCGCGTTTAAGGAGACCATGGATCGGCTGAGCATAGAGATGCCCCAAAACCTTGCGGTTACCAGCGTGGAAGAAGCAGAGGCGGTGGCCGCGGACCTGGGATACCCGGTGGTTATCCGGCCGGCTTATACCATGGGCGGCACCGGCGGCGGCATGGTATACAACGTTGAGGAACTTCGGACAATCGCCGCAAGAGGGCTTGCCGCCAGCTATATTAACCAGGTTCTGGTGGAGGAATCGGTTCTGGGCTGGGAGGAACTGGAGCTTGAAGTGGTACGGGACGCAAAAAATCAGATGATCACGGTCTGCTTTATTGAAAACGTGGACGCCATGGGCATCCATACCGGCGATTCCTTTTGTACCGCGCCCATGCTGACCATCTCCCAGGAGCTGCAGGACAGGTTGCAGAAATCTTCCTATGCAATTGTGGAGGCCATCGAGGTCATCGGCGGCACCAACATTCAGTTTGCCCATAACCCGGAAACCGGGCGGGTGGTGGTGATTGAAATCAATCCCCGCACCTCCCGCTCCTCGGCCCTGGCATCAAAAGCCACTGGCTTTCCCATTGCCTTTATATCCGCGCTTTTGGCCGGCGGTTTGACACTTGATGAGATCCCCTACTGGCGCGGCGGTACCCTGGAACAATACACCCCGTCCAGTGATTATGTGGTGGTAAAATTCGCCAGGTGGGGATTTGAAAAATTTTCCGGGATCGAAGACAAGCTCGGCACCCAGATGCGGGCCGTGGGCGAGGTCATGAGCATCGGCAAAAATTACAAGGAGGCCCTACAGAAGGCGATCCGTTCCCTGGAAATCAACCGTTACGGGCTGGGCTTTGCCCGGGATTTTAACACAAAAACCCTGGACGAATTGCTTGACATGCTGGCCACGCCCACAAGCGAGCGGCAGTTTCTCATGTACGAGGCGCTCCGCAAAAGAGCCGGAATCAATCGCATCTGGGAGCTGACCCGGATTAATCCCTGGTTTATCCGGCAGATGCAGGAGTTGGTGGAAGTAGAAGAGCAGATCCTGCAGTACCGGGGGCAGCTGCCGCCCGATGAGCTGCTGGTGCAGGCCAAAAAGGACGGGTTTGCAGACCGATACCTGGCGAAATTGCTGGATGTGGGCGAGGTCGCGCTCCGGAACAGAAGAAAGGCGCTGGGCGTGACCGAGGCATGGCATGCGGTGCCGGTATCCGGGGTGGAGGATGCCGCGTATTATTATTCAACCTACAATGCCGAAGACCGGGTGCCGGTAAGCGGGAAAAAGAAGATCATGGTCCTGGGCGGCGGGCCCAACCGCATCGGCCAGGGCATCGAGTTTGACTACTGTTGCGTGCACGCGGCATTTGCCCTGCGGGAGGCCGGCTATGAATCCATCATGGTCAACTGCAACCCGGAAACCGTTTCCACGGACTACGACACCTCGGACAAGCTCTATTTTGAACCCCTGACCGCCGAAGACGTGCTCTCCATTTACGAAAAGGAGCAGCCCGAGGGTGTGATCGTGCAGTTCGGGGGGCAGACCCCCCTGAATATCGCAACCCAGCTCGAAGCCGCGGGCGTGAAAATTCTGGGAACCTCCCCCCAAACCATTGACGCGGCAGAAGATCGGGATCAATTTCACCAGATTGTAAGCAAGCTGGGCATTCCTCAGCCGGAATCGGGCATGGCCCGCTCTTTTGAAGAAGCCCTGGCTGTTGCCGAAAAGATCGGTTATCCGCTCATGGTGCGCCCCTCCTACGTACTGGGCGGCCGTGCCATGGAGATCGTCATGGACGAGCAGATGCTAAAGCAATATCTGGCCGCAGCCGTGGAGGTCTCAGAAGAGCGCCCGGTTTTGATTGACAAGTTCCTGGAATCGGCAATCGAGGCCGAAGCCGATGCGATCGCCGACGGCGAGGACGCATTTGTGCCGGCGGTCATGGAGCATATCGAATTGGCCGGCATCCATTCCGGGGACTCGGCCTGCGTGATTCCGCCGGTGAGCATCCCGCCGAAGCACGTGGAGACTATCATCGACCATACCCGGCGGCTGGCAGTGAAATTCGGCGTTGTCGGGTTGATGAACATCCAGTATGCCATTTCCGACGACATGGTCTATATCCTGGAGGCCAACCCCCGGGCCTCGCGCACCGTGCCCCTGGTCTCAAAGGTGTGCGGATTTGCCATGGCCCGGATTGCCACCAGGGTGATGCTGGGCGGGAAACTGGCGGACTTCAACCTCCAGCGGCCCATTATTTCCCATTACGGGGTCAAGGAGGCGGTTTTCCCGTTTAACATGTTTCCCGAGGTGGATCCGCTGCTGGGACCGGAGATGAGATCCACGGGAGAGGTCCTGGGGATTGCCGATTCCTTCGGCATGGCGTTTTTCAAGGCCCAGGAAGCCACGCAGTCGCCGCTGCCCGTGGAAGGAAGTGTGCTGATCACGGTGGCCGACCCGGACAAAAGCAGTGTTGTGGAACCGGCGCGGCTGTTTGCAGATCTGGGTTTTACCATTTATGCCACCAAGGGGACCCAGGCGTTTCTGTCAACGCACGGCATTGCCGCACAGGTGGTAAAGAAGCTCGGCCACGGCCGGCCGGATATCGTGGATGCCATCAAGAACCGGGAGGTCCAGCTCGTGATCAATACCCCGGCGGGCAGGGAAAGCCAGGAGGATGATTCCTATATCCGCAAGACCGCCATCCGGTTCAAGGCGCCCTACATCACGACCACGGCTGCGGCCACTGCCGCGGCAAAGGGAATTGCCGCACGCAGAAGTGGTGAACCGGTCACCAAGTCGCTGCAGCAATACCACAGCGAAACCCGGTAGGCCCGTTATGAAACGGTTTCTTCGTTGTCCGCGGTTTCCCAGTCCTGAATGTATTTTTTGACCGTTCTGCGATCCAGGCCGGTTCTCCGGGCGACTTCCTCGAAATTGTGATGCCGCTGGTAAAGCAGGTAGCAGTAGCCCGACATCAGGGAGGCGGCGTTGATGCTGCCCTGTTCAATGCCCGTAATGAGGCGGCGGTCAAGTTCTCCGCTGATAAAGGCGGGCTCTCCGCTGTAGGTGCCCTTCAGCAGGATCCTGCGGACAAACTGCTCCAGCTCACGCACGTTTCCGGGCCAGGGGTATTCCTCGCCCATTTCATGGTCCACGGCATTGCGCACCATTTCCACGAGTTCCGGCGACGGCTTGCCCACCAGGCGTTCCACGGTAAAGTTTAAAAGCAGGTCGAGTTCTTCCGGCTTTTCCTGGATCCGGCGGCGCAGCGGGGGAACGGTAATTACGTCCGAACACAGGCGGTAGTAAAAGTCATCCCGGAAGATTTTCCGGTCCCGGATGTCTTCCAGAGGGCGGTTGGTGGCAGCAATCACCCGGCCCTTGAACCGGCTTTGTTTCTGTGATCCCACGGGCGTGAAGATGCGTTCCTGGAGTACTTGCAGCAGTTTGATCTGGATGGGTTCGGAGACCTCGCCGATTTCATCGAGCAGGATGGCGCCGTAAGGGCTGCAGGATTCAAATGCGCCCTGGTAGTCCTCCACCGCTCCGGTAAACGCCCCCTTTTTGTGGCCGAACAGCGCGGATTCGATCAGGGTCTCGGGAAACTGCGAGAGGTTCAAAGACACAAAAGACCGGGTAAAGCTTTCGGTAAAGCTTTTCCATCTCTTGTTAAGCGGAATATATCCGGATCTGCCGATTGCCAGTGCCGCTGATCCCTTACCCGTGCCGGTTTCTCCGAGCAGCAGCGTGGAAAAATCCTCCATCCGGTCGCGAAGGTACCGGTCATATAGTTCGAGATTGTGAGTAAATATGTTTTTCCACAGCGAAAGGCGCAGGTGTTTCATGGAGGGGCTGTTGCCCACAAGACCCCGGTCGATGAAATAAAACGCCCGCCTGAGCTGAAAAGCCAGGGCGAAGTAATGCCTGAACTCCTCCTCGTTAAAGCCCCGCGCTTCCATGGCTTCATGCACGTCATTGAAAAACGGGATCCGCACCGGCGTGTCCCCGGCAGCGATCTGGTTCTGGATCAGCTGGTCGTATTGATCCTTGAACCGGTAGAAGAGCTCATAGAGAAACACGCGGCGCATCAATTCCTTGTCTTCGCCCTTGAATGCATTGATGTGGCCGTGGCCCTTTTCCGTGAGCTGGGAGATTCGTTTTTCAAGCTCGTAAAATATCTTTTCGGTCCGCTCGCCCCGGGAGACCTCGGGCGAAAGTCCGCTTATTTCCAGTTCCAGCTCCGTGTGTTCGTCTGTAAAGGGGTTTACCGAGCCGGCCCTGGCGATTTTGTTAAAAAAATTCCGTGTGGATGCGTCCATTCCGGGTCCAGCTTGCTTGTTGTGTATTTGTCTGCAGTGCAGGGAAGTCTGTGGCTGAGGCGGCGGCGCCGCGAAGGGCAATCCGCAAATTTGCCATGTTTCATTTAGATTGATATCCTTGATTTGTTCTGATGTCAAATTATTATACCCGGGTTCCGGCTCAGGCCGAATCCCTGGGCAGCCGGAAAGAAAGGAGTGTTCCATGGCAACACCGGTCTCGGTTTCACAATGCGTTACCTACGGGCAGGATGCGGTTTGCAGGGCGATTGAGAAGTGTCTTTCGGATATCGGGTTTGCACCGGATCGTTTCTGCGGTGCCCGGGTTGCGGTAAAGCCCAATTTACTGACCGTGG
This sequence comes from uncultured Desulfobacteraceae bacterium, assembly GCA_964613595.1. Lineage (GTDB taxonomy): Bacteria > Desulfobacterota > Desulfobacteria > Desulfobacterales > Desulfosalsimonadaceae > Desulfosalsimonas. Next base: position 13,512 of record CAZTHW010000024.1, read on the forward strand.
CAAAAGACGATCAGGCCGTTATCACGCATCCGGAATTTTTCAGGGCCGTGGTTCGCCTGGTCAGGCGGTACGGGGGCACGCCGGTGCTGGTGGAATCCCCGGCTGTATTTTCGCTGCAGCGGGTGATCAAAAAAACCGGGTATGCGGCCGTGGTGGAAGGGGAAAACGTGGAAGTCGCCGACCCGTCAAGGGCCCGCACCCTGCATTTCGAGAGGGGTGCGCGGTTTAAGCACATTGATATTTCTGAGGCGTATTTTGATGCGGATATGATCCTTTGCATGCCCAAGCTGAAAACCCATGGCATTACGTATATCACGGGCGCGGTCAAGCTCCTGCTGGGAGCCATGCCGGGCATGGAAAAATCCAAGATGCACCTGCGCCTGCCTGTGCATGCGGATTTTGCCGATTTTTTGCTCGACTTGTACGGGGCCATGGTTTTCGGGTTTGATCAGCCCAAACCCATGCTGCACATCATGGATGCCATTGTTGCCCTGGAGGGGGAAGGTCCGGGCCGGGCGGGGCGTCCCAGGCAAGTGGGCGCGGTGCTGGCGGGCACGGACGCCATTGCCGTGGATTATGCGGCCACCCGTCTGGTCGGTCTGGATATTGAAAAGGTCCCCACGATTGTCAACGGGTTCAAAAGAGGCTACGGGGTGGGTGGTCCGGAAGACATCCGGGTGGTCGGGCAATCCGTGGAAGAACTGCAGGTCCGGGATTTCGTGCCGGCTGCCGGCGATTCCGTGTTTGCCGGTTCGGATCGGTGGCCCTTGAATACCCGGACTTTCAGGGATCTTTTTGTGGAGCGGCCGGTCCCGGACAAAAATGCGTGCACGCTTTGTTACCAGTGCAAAAAGATCTGTCCGGCCGGGGCTATCGGTTCGGCCAAAGAGGGCAGATCTGTGCCGGAATATGATTACGGCGCCTGCATCCGGTGCTACTGCTGCCTGGAAATCTGTCCGGAAGGCGCTATATCCAAAAAGCCGGGCCGGCTGCAGTGGCTGCTGGGGTTTCTGGAAAGATAAACTGTTCGTCTTTCTGTCGAAATCGAGAAAATCCGGGGATTCAAGGTTTTTCGCAGGGGCGGCCCTTTGATAGTTCCACCAATATATCCCCGGAAGACTTCAAAATCCCCGGGGTTCAAATATAAACCACTTTGTAAAAAAAGCCCCTTGACTTTTTCGAATTTAGAATATAGTTCTAAAATTGAGACCCACTCAATAAACATGAGGAAGAACACATGTACACGGATTTGCAGGGAAAGACCGCGATCGTTACTGGCGCCGGGAAAAAAACCGGCATCGGGTATGCCATTGCCCGGAAGTTGGCCGAATGCGGTGCAAACATTGCAATTGCCGATCTCGGGGATGCCCGGCATGAAGAGGGCCAGGTCAGTACGGCCACTTCAGGGGAAATGCAGGAAATTGCAAGGCAGTTGGCAGCGGATTACAGCGTGGCCTGCCGGGCGGTTGCCGTGGATGTGAGTGATACCCGGTCGGTGGCGGAAATGGTGCAGTCCGTGGTCGATCAGTTCGGCGCGGTGCACGTGCTTTGCAATAATGCCGGGGCATCATTCGGCGTGCCCAGTGATTTGGAAAATTATGACGAAACGGCGTGGATGAAAACCATTGATATTAATCTTCACGGGGTTTTCCGGGTGTCGAAAGCCGCAATCCCGGTAATGAAGAAAAGCGGCGGGGGATGCATAATTAATACCGCCTCGCGGGCCGGCAAGGTGCCGCCGCTGTTTAATTCCGCCTATGCCGCGGCCAAGGCCGGGGTGATCATGCTGACCAGGACCATGGCAAAAGAACTGGCAGGTGCCGGCATCCGGGTTAATGCCGTGTGCCCGGGCCAGATCATGACAGATATCGAGAAATGGCGCTTCGGCCTGGAAGCGCAGTTTTTCAATACCACGCCCGAGGCCCGGGAGCAGGAAATGTGCCAGTCCATTCCCCTGGGCCGGATCGGCGATCCGGCGGAAGTCGGCGAGTTGGTGGCATTTCTGGCCTCGGGTGCATCTTCGTATATCACCGGCCAGGCCGTCAATATTACCGGCGGACAACTCATGGAGCTGTAGGACAAAACGTCAATCATTTCAGAAGAAATCGGTATATGGGACAGAAGGAAAGAAGACAGCGGGAGAAAATGCAGCGCCGGACCCAGATTTTAAATGCCGCCAGAGCGCTGCTGTTAAAAGAAGGGTTTTCCAAGACCTCGGTGAACAAGATTTCCCGGAAGGCCGAGCTTTCCATCGGCTCCATCTATTTTTATTTCAAAAACAAAGAGGAACTCTTTGCCGCACTTCAGAAGGAAGGACTTGAAATTCTTCACGCATACGTGAATTCTGAGACCGAGGGCATCGCGGATTGCCGGGAAAGGCTGAAAAAGGGCGCAGAAGCCTATTATCGGTTCAGCCAAAAGCACAAGGACTATTTTGACGTAATCAATTATTTTCTTTCCTCCCCGCAGGTCTTTTTTCCCGAGAATGAAAAACGCACCATTGATTCCAAGGGGGCTGCGATTCTGGAAAACATTGCCGATACGGTTGCTCAGGGAGCTGCAGAAGGGGTTTTTGCTGAAGATTATCCCGGCAATTATGCCATGCTTTTCTGGGCCTCGCTGCACGGATTGATCCAGATGCGCAAATTGCGGGGCACGATGCTTGAAAGTGAAGATTTTGATACTTTTTTTCAATACAGTGTAGACAAATTAATCGACAGTATCAGGAGGGAGTAAATGGCAGGATACAAAATGACGCCAAGTGAAGCCCTGGTGGAAGCCCTGGTGGCAGAAGGCGTGCAAACGGTTTTCGGAATCGTGGGGTCGGCCTACATGGATGCACTGGACCTTTTCCCCGCAGCAGGCATCCGGTTTGTGTCCGTGGCCCATGAACAGGCCGCGGCACATGCAGCAGACGGTCTGGCCCGGGTAACGGGACGTCCCCAGGCCTGTATTGCTCAGAACGGACCGGGTGCGGCCAATTTCGTTTCCGCCATTACAGCGGCTTACTGGGCCCATTCCCCGGTAGTGGCAATTACACCGGAGGCAGGCTCCATGGGAATCGGCAACGGCGGTTTCCAGGAGCTCGACCAGATGGGCTGGTTCCGGGAGCAGACCACCTACCAGGTGCGGGTCAACCGGCCGGAGCGCATGGCAGAGCTGGCACGGCGCGCCTTTTACATGGCCAAGCTGGAAAATGCACCCACGCAGCTCAATATCCCCAGGGACTATTTTTACGGAGAACTAACCGATGAGATTTATCCTTCCCTGGAGATCAGCAGGGGGCCGGGTTCCAGGCAGGCAATCCAGGAAGCCGCGCAAATATTGGCAAACGCCAGATATCCGGTCATCATCGCCGGCGGCGGGGTCAGCCAGGGAGATGCCCTGGACGAAACCCGCGCCCTGGCCGAATACCTCAAGGCCCCGGTGGTCAACAGTTATCTGCATAATGATTCCTTTCCGGCCGCACATGAACTGGCCGCGGGGCCCATCGGGTACTGCGGGTCCAAGGCAGCCATGCGGATTCTTTCCAGGGCCGACGTGGTGCTCGCCCTGGGCTGCCGCCTGGGCCCGTTTGGCACCCTGCCCCAGTACGACATGGATTACTGGCCCGAAAACGCGAAAATTATCCAGGTGGACGCAAACGCGCGGGTTCTTGGCTCGGGCAGAAAGGTGGACGTGGCCAGTGCGGCCGATGTCCGGGACTACGGGGCGGAGCTGCTGGCGGCGCTAAAATCGACCATGGACGGCCCTGTAC
>CAZTHW010000025.1:0-11664 GCA_964613595.1 uncultured Desulfobacteraceae bacterium
GTGTTGGACCATCTCCATTTAAACGTCTACCCGGGCGAGCGCATCGGTATCCTTGCCCCCAACGGCAGCGGGAAAACCACGCTTTTTCATATCATCATGGGACTTCTTTTCCCGCAGGCCGGAACTATTGAAATTTTCGGAGAACCCGTGCGCACGGAAAAGGATTTCCGGGAAGTGAGAAAAAATATCGGCCTGTTGTTCCAGGATGCAGACGACCAGCTCTTTTCCCCCACGGTGCTCGAGGACGTGGCATTCGGCCCCTTAAACATGGGAAAATCCAAGCCGGAGGCGCTTGCCATATCCCGACAGACGCTATCCTTTCTCGGACTTTCCGGATTTGAAGACCGCATCACATTTAAACTCTCGGGCGGGGAAAAAAAACTGGTCTCCCTGGCCACGGTGCTGGCCATGTCCCCCCGGGTGCTTCTGCTGGATGAACCCCTGACCGGGCTGGACCAGGATACCCAGAGAAAACTTGTTTCCATCCTTTTGGATATTGATTTAACCTATATGGTAATTTCCCATGATATCGACTTTCTGGAGGCGACCGCCGAAAAAATTTACACTATGAAAGATGGTAAAATTATGGTAGATGAAGGTATATACATCCATCGGCACAAGCATGCCCATATGCTCGGCAACATGCCCCACCGGCACGAATAAATCCCTCGTATATGCGAATAACTTGGTACTCGGGGACAAATCTGAAAATGCTTCCCGTTCATCGGGTTTCGGCGGCGGTGTAATACGCATAAGGACTTTTTACAGGCTCATCAACAATTTCATATTGATAATTTGTTAACAACCCGGCAGTTTTAAACAGGTTTTGCAGGACGTCACAAAATCATTGAGTTGTGAATAAGATTTTCAAATACATATCAAAACCCTGATCCTTATGTTTTTTGATTTAAATCAAGCATGTTATACAGTTGCTCCATTTATTGACAATCCTTATTCATTATTATTTATTCCTTTCAGAATATATAAATAAGGGAAATGAAAAATGCGCATGACCATTCAGAAAAGCGATGTCGCCAACGTATTGTCCCAGATCCAGGGCCTGACTGGCAGAAAGACCAGCCTGGCCATAACGGAAAACGTCTTGATTCAAACCGGCGATGACGGTATTCAACTGATCGCAACAGACCTGGAAACCGGGTTTGAAGGTTTTTTTCCGGCCGAAGTCGATGCCCCCGGGGCCATGGCCGTGAATGCGCGCAAGTTTTATGAAATCGTCCGCAATTTTCCCACAGAGACCGTCCGGATTGCGGAACTGGAAAACAATTGGATTGAGATCTCCTGTGAAAATGTGGAATATCACATTGTCGGAATGGATCCGGACGAATTTCCGGACACCCCGAAAATCGACGAGGTGGATTTCATCCTGGTGGAATCCCCGGATCTCAAGAAAATGATTGAAAAAACCGCAGCGATCGGGGTGGCCGGCGAGGAAAAACGGGCCCACATGATCGGGGTCAACGTGGAGTGGATCGAAAACAACGAGGATAAGCTGCTCCGGATGGTTTCCACGGATATCAAACGACTGGCCAAGGTGGATTACCGGTTTGACCCGGATTCCGGGTTTGTCCCTGGAGAAAGCGTCATTGTCCCCAAGAAGGGATTAAACGAGGTCAACAAGTTTCTCCCCGCAGAAGGCCGGGTTCAGCTCGGGATCAAGGACAATTATTTTATCGTGAAAAAGGACAACGAAACTGTTAGTGTCAAACTTTTAAACGGGGCGTTTCCGGCCTACAACGAACTGCTGGTGCCGGATTCAGAGTTTGATATCGGATTTGATCGCAATTTGCTGCTGATGATGTTAAAACGAATGTCGATTCTCACATCAGATGAATACCGGGGCGTGATCTTTCACCTGGAAAACAACGAATTGACCATGCGCACGGTCAATGCCGCACTGGGAGAATCAAAGGAAACCATGCGGATTGAATACGACCGGCAAGCCCAGGAAATCGCATTTAATCCGAAATATTTCATTGATGCGCTGAATTTTATCAATACCGACAAGGTGCTGCTCAATGTCAAAAATGAGGACAATCCCTGCATTGTCCGGGCAGAAGGCGATCTGAACTACTTAAACATTATTATGCCGATGAAAATATGATGGAAACCAATAATTATACCTACGACCAGGCAAGTATCAATGTGCTGAAGGGACTGGAGGCGGTCCGCATGCGCCCCTCCATGTATATCGGAAACGTGGATTTTGACGGGCTTCATCACCTGATCTACGAAATCGTGGACAACAGTATCGATGAGGCCATGGCCGGCGAATGCGACACCATCTGGGTGACCATCCACACGGACAAGAGCGTGACCGTGGAGGACAACGGCCGGGGAATTCCCGTGGGAATGCATCATACGGAAAATATTCCCGCCCTGGAGGTAGTGCTCACCAAGCTGCACGCCGGGGGCAAGTTTGATCACAATTCCTACAAAGTCTCCGGCGGTCTGCACGGCGTGGGCGTTTCCGTGGTAAACGCACTGGCCTCCCTGCTGGAAGTGTGGGTGTACAAGGACGGCAAAATTTATTACCAGACCTATGCCGCCGGGGATAAAACCAGCGAATTGGAAGTCGTCGGGGAAACCGAAAAACAGGGCACCCGGATCCGGTTCAAGCCGGATACATCGATAATGACCACGGATGAATTCGATTATGATACGTTAAACCGGCGTCTTCGCGAACTGGCTTTTTTAAACAAGGGCATCCGGATCGTTCTCGAAGACGAGCGCACCGACCAGAAAGAAGCGTTTTGTTACGAGGGCGGTCTGGCCGAATTCGTGGAATACCTGAACCGGCACAACAACAGGATTCATGAACCCATCATCATCGAGGGTGCGAAAAACGACATCGAGGTGGAAATCGCGATACAGTATAATGACACGTATAATGAAAAACTGTTTTCCTTTGCCAATAACATCAACACGGCTGAAGGGGGATTTCACCTGATCGGTTTCAAAACCGGCCTGACACGCACGTTAAACCAGTATGCCGCCACCTCGGATGCGATGAAAAAGATGAAATCCCGGATCACCGGGGATGACGTGCGCGAGGGATTGACCGCCATTGTCAGCATCCGGATCATGTCGCCGCAGTTCGAGGGCCAGACCAAGACCAAGCTCGGCAACAGCGAGGTCAAGGGAATTGTCGAATCCCTGATCAACGAGAAATTAAGCGTGTTTCTCGAGGAAAATCCCCAGGTGGCCAAAAAGGTGATCGGCAAGGCGGTTGATGCGGCCCGGGCCCGGGATGCGGCCAAGCGGGCGCGGGATCTGGCCAGAAGCAAGGGATCCCTGGTGGATTCCTCCCTGCCGGGCAAACTGGCGGACTGCCAGGAGACCAATCCGGAAAAGCGGGAGCTTTTCATCGTGGAGGGCGATTCGGCCGGCGGTTCGGCCAAGCAGGGCCGGGACCGGCGGACCCAGGCGATTCTGCCGCTTAAGGGCAAGATTTTAAACGTGGAAAAGGCCCGGTTTGACAAGCTGCTTAGAAGCGATGAGATCAAGAACCTGATCACCGCACTGGGCACGGGCATCGGCAGTGAAGAATACGATATTTCCAAAATCAAGTACCACAAGATCATTATCATGACAGACGCGGACGTGGACGGATCCCACATCCGTACCCTGCTGCTGACGTTTTTTTATCGCCAGATGCCGGAAATCCTTGAAAACGGATATCTCTACATCGCCCAACCGCCGTTGTTTAAACTGGTCCGGGGCAAAAGCGAGACCTATCTCAAGGATGAAAAGGAATACACGGAAAGCATTCTCAAGCGCGCCTGTGATGAAAAATACATCAAGGCCCGCAGCGCCGGCGACGATCAGGAGGCGGTCTTAACCGGCCACCAGTTCTACCTGTTTGTCACGGACCTGGCAGAGTACCTTTCTGTGCTGGGCCGGCTTTCCCGCCACGGGATTTACCCGGAATTAATCGAGTTGATGATCAAGGCGGGTGTGGAGGAAAAGGGTTTCCTGCAGGATCTGGAAAAAATCGGGCAATTGCGTATCGCCCTGGCGGAACAGGGATTTACCTCCAGCGAACCCCAGTTTAACGAGGAGCGAAACGTATACGAGCTCATGGTTTATCCGAAGCAGGCAGATGAGCTCGAGGAGATGTTCAAGGATCTTTCCGAGAAGAAACAGATCACTGTGAAAATCGGACGCGGCCTGGTGCATTCCAAGAATTATCAGAAGGCCCTGGTGCTGTATAAAAATATCGCGGCCTATGATGCCGGGCAGTTCGAGGTCTACACGGTGGGCAAGCAGGAGGATACGCCCGTGGTGGTGGAAAGCAAGGAATCGCTGATTCACCACTTAATGGAGGAAGGCAAAAAAGGGCTTTCCATCCAGCGCTACAAGGGTCTTGGCGAAATGAATCCCGATCAGCTCTGGGCCACCACCATGAGCCCGGAAAGCCGCACCCTGCTCCAGGTGCGGGTGGAAAATATCGTTGACACAGACGATATTTTCACCATTCTCATGGGTGATGAAGTCGAACCCCGGCGCAATTTTATCCAGAGCAATGCCCTGGAAGTGAGCATGCTCGACATATAAAAGCCTGGTTGAAAACCGTCTTTTTCGTCAATATCTTCGTCCGGCTCAAATTTTAATCCTCGAAATACGGCAAGTATTCCTGCGGTTAAAATTTTCGCCGTCCTTGATCTTAACGAAAAATCCCGGCTTTCAACCAGGCTTTTTCAGGGGATAATATACAAAAAGCGCTGTTTGCTTGCGCGATCAGAAGCGGCGGTTGTTGCGCTTTTTGCCGGCGCCGCGGCGGCCCTTTTTCCCGCCCGGGTCTGCCGGGTTGACCTTCATGCTCCGGCCGTCCACAGGCTTGCCGTTTAATGCCTTGATTGCCTGGTCGGCTTCCGAATTGCTGGGCATCTCCACGAACCCGAATCCCTTGGATCGCCCGGTATACCGGTCTGCAATGATCTTGGTGCTCTCCACCTCGCCGAATTCGGTAAAAATATCCCTTAGACCGTCCTCAGATACGTTATAAGACAGATTCCCCACATAAATATTCATAGTCATTCCTTTCAATCATTGATGCGTGTGCGGTTGACGGCGGGTCGTGCATCCGTTTTTTAATCAGTGCCCATCCAGAAATTGAACAAATTATCCGATCTCTGGATGAACACTAATCAATCGCACAATTATTATTGAGAACCGATGCCCGGGACTTTAACCGAAAAGCGGGTTGATGGGATGTATGATCGATTCAATTGCGTACGCTGTGATTTTATTTATAACCGATATTTTTTCCGGATGCAACGGGTATTACATCAGAGACAGCAGTGAGTGCCACCGGTCGCTTTCGGTTTGCGCAGGCAGCCCTTTTTCGGCGAGAATGCGGGCGATTTTCTCATCGTTGAAGCGGAGAAACGGGTCCACTTTTTTTTCGTCTGCCAGGGTGGCGCAAACGTGGCCGGGGTCGTAGTTTTCCTGGTAGCGGTCAATATGGGGATTGTCCGGCTCCAGGTCCCGGACAAAGGCAACGTATTCGGCCACGTAATCGTGGCCGGCATACACGATGGTTTCATCGGGAAGGACAAGCAGCCCCTTGATGGCGGAAAGAAACGCCTCCGGTTCGCCGGTGAAACATTTTCCCACCTTACCGTTAAACAGGGTGTCTCCGGAGATCAGAAACGGCGGATGATAAAAACAAACCGAGTCCCGGGTATGCCCGGGCGTGTGAAATACCTCGACGGTTTGTCCGTCCAGCTCGATTTTTTTCATTTCCAGCAGCGCATTGAAATCCAGATACTGCGCCCGGCTGTTTGCCAGCAGCTCCCGGTTGCCCACGGTATGATCCATATGGGTGTGGGTGTTGGTCACGTATTGGAGAAAAAGGCCGCGGTTGCTGAGAAATTCGAGCATTTCGGCCGCAGCGCCGCCGTCTACAGCCATGGCGGCATTTTCCCCGTATAAAAGGTATCCCAGGTTATCCGCACCATATCGAAATTGCCGGATATTCAAGATTCCTCCTCGCTGTGGTTGAGTATTTTTGCAATGGTTTCACCCAGTGACTGCATGGTGTAGGGTTTTCGCAGGAATTCAACTGCGCCCAGCTCCTGGATCTTTCGAAGCCGGGGCGTTTCTGAATATCCGCTGACAACAATGGCCTTTTGATCCGGCTGGATTTCCAGGATCCGCTCGTAGGTTTCCAGCCCGTCAATACCGGGATCCATGATCATATCCAGGATGAGCAGATCCACCTGTTTTTCCTGAATAAAGGAGACCGCCGCCTCTCCGCTGGGCACCGTGTCCACGCCGTAGCCGAGCGAAGACAGGATGGCCGAGGTGATTTCCCGTTGTTCCCGCACGTCATCGACCACCAGAACAAATTGCCCCTTTCCTTTTACATTGGCTTTGGCCGTGACGGGCTTTTCCGGTTCCAAGTCCCGTCTGCTCGCCGGAAAATACAGGGTGACGGTGGTGCCCTTTGCCTCCGTGCTTTCTATGTCAATATAGCCGTCGTGATCCTTGACAGTTCCCCAGACCACGGCCATGCCAAGACCGGTGCCGCTTCTGCCCATTTTTTTCTTGGTGTAAAACGGTTCGAATATATGTTCCATATCCGGGGGGGCAATACCGGCGCCCGTATCCGAGATCCGGATCCGGAGATATTTTCCCCTGGGAACGGTTTCATATCCATGCACGGGCTGGTCGAGGTGCGCGGTTTGCGTGGATATTTCGACTTTACCGGTGTCTTCGATGGCCTCCACGGCATTTGAGATCAGGTTCATGAGCGCTTTTGACAGATGCACCGGAGAACCTGACAGCGCAGGCATATCGTCTTCCAGCCGGGTTACCACGGAAACCCCCGGGTGATAGGATTGGATCTTCCGGTATTCGGGACTTTTTAAAAACTCGGTAATAATGCGGTTGATATCGACGATCATCTTGGTGGGAACCCCGCGCCGGGCCAGGGTCAGCAGATCCTGCACGATGGCTACCGCCTTGTTTCCGGACTCGCGCATGGTGAGCACGGGTCTTCGAATCGGGCTGTCCTCCGGCAGTTGCGGCAGAATCAAATCCGGATAGGTCACGATCGCAGACAGGACATTGTTTAAGTCATGGGCCACGCCGCCGGCCAACGTTCCCACGGCCTCCATTTTCTTGGCCCGCTGAAGCTGGGCTTCCAGTTGCTTTTCCAGTGTGACATCCCGCAGAATGATCAGAACGGAGGTCCGGGTGTTTTCATCCGCCACCGGGATGATCTTGAGATTGATGCGTTTGTCGTTTAATTCCACCGGATCTTCGGGTTCGGTCTGGCAGCCCGAGGCGGCGGCTTCTGCGATATGCCGGCGGATTTTCTCCTGATCGGCCTGTACAAACAGGCCGGCAAAGTCGGCGGACAAAAGGTCCGCCTCCGGCCGACCCAGGATGTCCAGGGCGGCCGGGTTGGCAAAAACAACGGCGGATTGCCCCACGAGTTCCACCAGTCCCTCGGACATGTGGTTCAGCGTGGCTTCATACTGTTTCTTGGAGTCCAGCAGCTCCCTGGTGATTTCGCGTTTAAAAAGCTGCTCGCCGCCGAGTACCGTGCCTTTCAGGCTCTCGGCCTGACCCTGCTCCAGGCGCTGCATGGTCGTGTCCACGTATTGAGAAAGATTGTTAAAAGGGCCTTTGGCCAAAAACATGTCGGCGTCGCACGTTTCAAAGGAAGGGGCCTCTTCTGCTATGATTGCCGAGAGGACCACGATAAAACAGTCTTTTAGCTCAGGTCGGCTTCGGATGATCTGGCACAACTTTTCGCCGCTGATATTGGGCATCACAAGGTCGATAAATACGACATCCGGGATGAAGGTCTTCAGCGTCTCCAGTGCCGAGAGTCCGTCTGCGGCCGTGGCCACCATATACCCGTTTTTTTGCAGTTGGTTGGACATGAACCTGAGCATTACCGGATGATTGTCCACCACCATGATCTGTTTCATATTGCGTTTCCAGCCTTTATGGTTTCCGGTTTCAAAGCAGCCGGGCCAATTCGTTTACTTCGTATGACATCTGCCCGGCAATGGCGTCAATAGTTATGGAATCCCGATTTTTTGCAGCAGTTTCAATGGATTCGGCCTGCCCGGCAATCCCGTTTAAGCCCAGATTCACGGCCGCACCCTTCAGGGAGTGGGCCAGCCGGGATGCGCGTGTAAAATCCTGCCGGCTTAAAGATTCCCGGAGATCGGCCAACTCCTTTTGTGAGTTGTCGATAAACAGCGCAAGCAGTTCACGGTAGAACTCCGGGTCCATGTCCAGGTTCCGGGCAAGCTGATTAATATCCATGTTTTTCCTAAAAGTCAATATTGCCGGGTGTGCGGGCAAACGGCAGCACGTCCCGGATGTTGGCGATGCCGGTGACCAGCATGACCATACGTTGCATCCCGCGTGTCGCGTTTATTTTACCGCATGGTTCCGGCGGCGTTTTTAAATTTACTTGACAATATAGCGCCTTTTGCATATAGTCAACACCTTTAAAATACGTAATTCATTAAAATTTAACATAAAAAAGACTTTTCTCCATGTTTGAAAAAAACCGCGACGACATCATTTCCGCCCGCAGACAGCGATGGATCGAAAAATGGCTCGATGCCCTGATGCAGACCTATCCGGACGAATCCGCCCGTTTTTTTAAAGACACCACGGATCCGTTTGCAAATCCGGTGGGCGCGACCATGAAAAAAGGGATCAGCGAACTCTTTGACGTGGTAACCGCGGCAGCCTTTGACCCGGAAGCCGCGCATGCGGCACTTGAGCCGATGATCCGGGTGCGTGCGATACAGGAATTTTCCCCATCGCAGGCCGTGGGCTTTGTCACGGAAATTAAGTCGATTATCCGCCGGGATGCGGGCCGGTCCAAGGCGGCGCACCCGCAGGCCGAAAAGCTTCAGCAGATCGGCGATCACGCGGATCGGGCCCTGCTTGCCGCCTTTGACATTTACATGAACTGCAAGAAGAAGGTCTATGAGCTTCGGGCCAGGCAGGCCCGCGACAGCGTGAGCCAGTTGCTGATCAAAAAGGAGCTGATCAGTGAGCTGCCGGATGTGGATCCGGCATTTTAGGAACAAATAAACAAGTTTAACCGGCAGACCGGCACGACGGAGAAAGCCGCAGCAAGGCTTATGCCGAAGCCGGGCAAAGCGAGGTGGTGGTCAATGAACGTAGCGTATTTGTATTCCCTCATTGCAGTCGTGGTTCTCGGATTGATCGCGTATGCGGGTGTGGAAACAGCGGGACTCGACGTGTTTTTCGGTATAATTATCCCTTATCTCGCCCTGATCGTCTTTCTCATCGGGTTTGCCAACAAAATCCTGGACTGGACGAAATCGGCGGTTCCGTTCAAGATTCCCACAACCGGCGGCCAGCAGAAAAGCCTTTCCTGGATTCGCCAGAACAAGTTTGACAGCCCGTATACAACCGGCCAGGTGGTGGTCCGGATGATCCTGGAAATCCTGTTGTTCCGCTCCCTGTTTCGAAACAGCCGGGTGGGATTTGGCAAGGGCCAGCACATTGCATACAAGTGGGTGATCTGGCTGTGGCTTTTTGCGATCCTGTTTCATTATTCCTTTTTTGTGGTGGTGTTGCGGCACCTGCGGTTTTTTGCAGAACCCGTCCCGTTTTTCGTCAATTTCCTCGAAAAAATCGACGGTATGCTCCAGATTCTGCTGCCTCATCTGTTTCTCTCGGGCGTGCTGCTTTTGGGCGGGGCCCTGCTGCTGCTTTTGCGCCGGGTTCTGTTGCCCAAGATGGCCTATATCTCCAGGCCGGCGGATTATTTTCCCCTGTTTTTGATCATCGGCATTGCGGTTACCGGACTGATGATGCGGTATCTGGACAAGGTGGACGTGGTCCGGGTCAAGGAGCTGACCATGGGCCTGGCCACGCTTCAGCCGGGCATCCCGGAAGGCGGCATCAGCGGGCTGTTTTACGTGCACCTGTTTTTTGTCTCCATTCTGGTGGCATATATCCCGTTTTCCAAACTCATGCACATGGGCGGGGTGTTTTTGAGCCCGACCCGGAATCAGGCCAACAACACCCGTGCCAAACGGCACGTCAATCCCTGGAATTACCCGGTCAAAACCCATACATATGAAGAGTATGAAGACGAGTTCAGAGATAAAATGAAAGAGGCTGGCCTTCCAGTTGAAAAGGAGTAGCTATGGCAGAGACGCCGAAACCAGAAGATCTGTATCAAAATATTGACCATACCATGCCCGATGAGGCGTGGGAGGAGATCCCGCCCGATTTTTCAAAGGGCAAGTTCTGCTATCCGACCAAGCCGAAGAACCTGGAATATCTCGACATGCCCACTCCCACCAAGGAGGAGTGGTCCCCGGCAGACGAGGAATGGCCGATTCCGGACAACTGGCAGGAAATCATCCACGAGGGGTTCAAGGACCGGCTGGAAAAATACCGCTCCCTGAAAATTTTCATGGACGTCTGCGTGCGGTGCGGCGCGTGTGCGGACAAGTGCCACTTCTTTATCGGCACAGGCGACCCCAAGAACATGCCGGTGCTGCGCGCCGAACTGCTGCGCTCGGTCTACCGGAATGATTTTACCACCGCCGGCAGGATTCTCAAAAAGCTCTCCGGCGGCCGGCCCCTGACAAAGCAGGTGCTCAAGGAATGGTTTTCCTATTTTTACCAGTGCACCGAATGCCGGAGATGCTCGCTTTACTGCCCCTACGGCATTGATACCGCGGAAATCACCATGATGGGCCGGGAACTGCTCTCTTTGCTGGGCCTTAACATCAACTGGATCCTGGAGCCGGCAGCCAACTGCTTTCGCACCGGCAACCACCTGGGCATCCAGCCGCACGCCTTCAGGGAAATGATCGACTTCTTCTGCGACGATATCGAAGAAATCACCGGCGTGCGCATTGAGCCCACGTTTAACCGCAAAGGCGCCGAAATCCTGTTTATCACGCCCTCGGGCGACGTGTTCGCAGATCCCGGCACCTATACGATGATGGGGTATCTGCTTCTTTTCGAACACCTGGGGCTTGATTATACCCTGAGCACCTACGCCTCGGAAGGCGGCAACTTCGGCTTGTTCACCTCCTCGGAAATGATGAAGCGCCTCAATGCCAAGATGTTTGCCGAAGCCGAGCGCCTGGGCGTGAAATGGATTCTCGGCGGCGAATGCGGCCACATGTGGCGGGTGATTCACCAGTACATGGATACCATGAACGGGCCGCCCAATTTCGGCGAGACCCCCAGGTCCCCGATTACCGGCACGGTTTTCGAAAATGCGGCATCCACCAGAATGGTTCACATTACCGAATTCACTGCGGATCTGCTGCGCCACAACAAGCTCAAGCTCGATCCTTCCAGAAACGACAACAAGGTGGTCACTTTCCATGACTCGTGCAACCCGTCGCGCGCCATGGGTCTTCTCGATGAGCCGCGATATGTCCTGAACGCCGTGTGTAACAACTTTTACGATATGCCGGAAAACACGATCCGGGAGCAGACCTTCTGCTGCGGCAGCGGCTCGGGGTTAAACACCGAGGAAATCATGGAACTGCGCATGCTGGGCGGATTGCCGCGGGCCAATGCGGTCAAGTACGTGCATGAGAAATTCGGTGTCAATATGCTTTCCTGCATCTGCGCCATTGATCGTGCCGCTCTGCCGCCGTTGAT
>CAZTHW010000025.1:11674-13554 GCA_964613595.1 uncultured Desulfobacteraceae bacterium
GGATTACTGGGTCCCCGGCGTCGGCGTGACCGGAGTGCACGAACTGGTGGGCAACGCGTTGGTCATGGACGGCGAGCTTGAGCGGACCATGGACCTGCGCTTCGAACCACTCAATGAAGAAACGGAGGAAGACGCCGATGAATGATAAGAACAAGATCATCACGGGTTTGGTCATATTTTTCCTGGTGGTGCTGTTTCCGTTCTGGTTTAACCTGATTTTCGGCGCCGCCGACGCCTCCACCGCACCGGAGACGGAATTGACCGACAAGGCCAAAAAGGCTGAAACCTGTATCGCTGATACCGAACAAATGAGAACCGAACATATGCAGATTCTGGACCAGTGGCGGGATACGGTGGTCAGAGACGGTCAGCGCATCTATGTGGCCGAAAACGGAAAGGAGTATGAGCCGAGCCTGTCCAACACCTGCATGGACTGCCATTCCAACAAGGAAAAGTTCTGTGACCGCTGCCACAATTACGCCTCGGTAGCCCCCTACTGCTGGGATTGTCATACATACCCGGAGGAGACAGAGTAATGGAGAACAGCAGAAGACGCTTCCTAAAAAACGCCGGTTTTTCCATACTGGGAGTGGGCGCCGGTTCGATGCTCATCGGTTTGACCGGGCACACGGCAAAGGCGGCCGGCCCGGATGCCGGGCAGCGCCCGGAATTTTTTATGGGCGACAAGGCAATGGAGGCTGAGCGCTGGGGGATGGTCGTGGATACCCGCAAGCTCAATGACCGCATTTGCCGGAAGATGCAGGAGGCCTGCCACAGCATCCACAACGTGCCCGAGCCCGTGGGCGAATCTGCCCGGAGAGACCAGATAATCAAGTGGATCTGGCCCACGGAATTTAAGCACGCCTTTCCAGGCCAGGAAGTGGAGTTCCTGGCAGCGGATGTGGCGCACCGGCCCATTGTCGTGCTGTGCAATCACTGCGACAATCCGCCATGCGTCCAGGCCTGCCCGACCAAGGCAACGTTCAAGCGCGAAAGAGACGGCATCGTAATGATGGATTTTCACCGGTGCATCGGGTGCCGTTTCTGCATGGCGGCCTGCCCGTTTGGCTCGCGCAGTTTCAATTTTCGCGACCCCCGACCGGACATTGAAGACGAGAACCCCGATTTTCCCACCCGGATGCGCGGCGTGGTGGAAAAGTGCAACTTCTGCGCCGAGCGCCTGGCCGTGGGCAAGCAGCCGGCCTGCGTGAAGGCCTCTGACGGCGCCTTGACCTTCGGGGATCTCAATGATCCGGATTCCGATGTTCGCAAGCTGCTGGCAGAACAATACGCTATTCGGCGGAAACCGAACCTGGGGACCTTCCCCTCTGTGTTCTATATCGTATGATCGTATGAGGGAGCTATGCTAGAAAAAGCGCTAAGAGGAAGCAAGAAATACTGGACGTGGTTGCTGGCCCTGGCGGTTTTGATCGCCATCGGATTTTTCTTTTATCTGCGCCAGCTGTATACGGGACTGGGGATCACGGGCATGAGCCGGGATGTCAGCTGGGGGTTCTACATCGCCCAGTTCACCTTCCTGGTCGGGGTGGCCGCCTCGGCGGTGATGCTTGTGCTGCCCTACTATCTGCACGATTACAAGACATTCGGGAAGATCACGGTGATCGGCGAGTTTCTGGCCGTGGCCTCGGTGCTCATGTGCATGCTGTTTATCATCGTCGACCTTGGTCAGCCCATGCGGCTGCTCAACGTGATTTTCTACCCCACGCCCAACTCCATGCTGTTCTGGGACATGATCGTATTAAACGGCTACCTGTTTTTAAATATCGTGATCGGGTGGAACGTGCTGGATGCGGAGCGAAACGGCGTGGCCCCGGAAAAATGGATCAAGCCCCTGATTTATATTTCCATTCCCTGGGCGG
>CAZTHW010000025.1:13564-17127 GCA_964613595.1 uncultured Desulfobacteraceae bacterium
GGTCAGTATTCACACGGTAACGGCATTTCTCTACTGCGGGCTTCCCGGCAGAGGCTTCTGGCTGACCGCCATTTTAGCCCCGCGCTTTCTGGCTTCGGCCTTTGCCGCGGGCCCCGCGTTTCTGATCCTGCTTGCATTTATCATCCGCAAGTTCACCAATTTTGACGCCGGCACCAAGGCCATCCAGGCCCTGGCCAAGATCGTGACCTACGCGGTAATCGCCAACCTGTTTTTCTTTCTCTGCGAGGTGTTTGTGGCCGCATACAGCCAGATTCCCGAGCATACGGCACATCTGGAATACCTGTTTTTCGGGCTTCACGGCCATGACGCGCTGGTGCCCTGGATGTGGACCTCCATCGCCCTGGTGGTGGCCGCCATTATCCTGCTGGTCATCCCGCAGGCCCGGCAGAATGAAACCACGCTGGGCTTTGCCTGCGTTTTCGTTTTTATCGGCATCTGGATTGACAAGGGGCTTGGCATGATCTCCGGCGGATTTGTCCCCAATCCCCTGCACGAGGTTACCGAGTACGTGCCCACCGTGCCGGAGGTCCTGATTACCATCGGCGTGTATGCCGTGGGCTTTCTGATCCTGACCGTGCTCTACAAGGTGGTCACCGGCGTCAAGGAGGAACTGGCCGGATAATCAAAGTACGAAAATCGACATCCAGGGAAACCCTTTTTTGCGTTCTTGCGAAATTGCACTTTGCTTCCCTGACGGCGGTGCGGAAAAGCGGGTTTCCGAGCGGAAATTGAGGCTCGCAGAGGCTCCTGGAGCGAGGAAACTCCTTTTTCGCACCGCCGATCAGCCGATGTGCTTAAGGATTTCCTGGAAAAATTATGCCCCGGCGTAATAGGCAGCTTTTTACGAGTTCATCAAATTTTAGTCGTTAGAATTTGTTTCGATATTCGTGCTTTGGATTTCGAATTTATTCCCTTACGGGGTTCATTCATCAGCCGGGTGGATGACCCCCTTTTGCGTGATTTATGTTGACAAATTAATAAATCCTAATATAATTGTTAAATTTCTTAAATACCTGTTTGGGGAGGTTTGACCATGTATGCAGTTGTTGCCACAGGCGGCAAGCAATATAGGGTGGCTGAAGGCGATCTTTTGCGGATCGAGAAAATACCCGGCGATGTCGGGGAGACGGTCACCTTTGACCAGGTGCTGATGGTGGCTGACGGCGATGAGATGTCGTTTGGACAGCCCGTGCTTGAAAGTGCCGCGGTCCGGGCGAAAATCGTGGAGCAGGGGCGCTCCAAGAAGACCCTGGTGTTTAAGTACAAGCGCCGCAAGCGATACCGCAGAAAGCAGGGGCATCGCCAGCCTTTCACGGCAGTGAAGATCGACAGCATCGCCGGCCAGTAAAGACTGGAAATCCGAAGCACGAAATCCGAAATTCGAAACAATATCGAATTACCAAAACTGCAAATCAGCTTTGGCCTTGCGTTTTGAAGATTCGGCACTCTGATTTGTTTCGAATTTCGATATTTGAATTTCGAAATTCTGAATATAAAGAGGCAGGAAAATGGCACATAAAAAGGCGGGCGGCAGCTCCAAGAACGGCAGAGACAGCCGGGGACAGCGCCGCGGGATAAAGCGCTACGGCGGTCAATCGGTGCGGGCCGGCAACATCCTGGTCCGGCAGCTGGGCACCAAGATCCATCCCGGTGAGAACGTCGGCATGGGCAAGGATTACACGTTGTTTGCCAAGATCGACGGCAGGGTCTGTTTTGAGCGGATGGGCCGTTCCCGGAAAAAAGTCAGCGTACATGCAGCGTGAAGTTTATAGATGAAGTGTCAATCGATGTTGCCGCCGGACACGGGGGAGCCGGCTGTGTCAGTTTCCGGCGCGAAAAATACATCCCCAGGGGCGGCCCGGACGGCGGCGACGGAGGCAACGGCGGAGATGTGGTAATCCGCACCTCTGAACGCCTGCGAACGCTTCACCGCTTCAAATACAAGCGCAGCTTCAAGGCTGCAGACGGCGGTCCCGGGCAGGGGCGGCAAAAAACCGGCAAAAGCGGCACGGACCTGGTCATCGAGGTCCCGCCGGGAACGGTTATTCGCGACGCGCACACCGGAGGTATCGTCCACGACTGTCTTAACCCCGGGGAAACCCTGGTGGTTGCCCGCGGCGGCCAGGGAGGACGCGGCAACAGGCGCTTTGCCACCTCCACGAATCGAGCCCCCCGCCATGCCCAGCCGGGAGAACCGGGAGAGACCCGGATTTTCAAGCTGGACCTCAAACTCCTCGCAGATATCGGCATCATCGGTTTTCCCAATGCCGGCAAGTCCACCCTGATCAGCCGGATTTCTTCTGCCCGCCCCAAGATCGCGGATTATCCCTTTACCACCATCAACCCGGTACTCGGCGTGGTTGCCCCTGAAAGCGGCGAGCCGTTTGTCGTGGCAGACATCCCTGGTTTAATCCAGGGCGCCCACCAGGGCGCAGGCCTGGGTGTCCGCTTTTTGCGGCACGTGGAACGCACCCGGCTGCTGCTGCACATGGTCGACGCCCGCGAAATGGATCCCGAAAACCCCCTTGCGGCTTATGAAGCCATTAATGCGGAGCTCGCCGGATTTTCCCCGGAATTGCTGGAAAAACCGCAGATCGTGGCTTTAAACAAGATCGACCTGCCGGAGGCCGCAGAGAACGCAGCGCTTTTCCAGTCCGCAGCCGGCAGCCTGCCGGTCTACCCGATATCCGCGGCAACCGGCCGGGGTATCAAGGAGCTGATGGACCGGTTAAACGAGATGGTCAACACCCGGAAACAGGTTCATGGAAACTGATCGCACATTGTGTTTCAAACAGGCCGCCCGCGCGGTGATCAAGGTGGGCAGCGGCGTGCTCACCGGGGCCGGGGGACTGAACATCGAGATCGTAAACAGTCTGAGCCGCCAGATTTGCGAACTGATAAGCCACGGCGTGGAAGTGCTGCTGGTTTCTTCGGGCGCCATGGCCGCCGGGCAGAAAAAGCTGGGACTTGCCGCGCGCCCCGACGAGATTCCCAAGCGCCAGGCGGTTGCCGCGGTGGGACAGGCGGGCCTGATTCTTTCCTATGAAAACGCCTTCGCACAATACGGCCGGCAGGTGGCCCAGATTCTGCTGACCAGCGATGACCTTTCCGCTTCCCGCCGCAGGTATCTCAATGCCAGAAACACCCTGCACACCCTGATGGCTTGGGGGGTGCTGCCGATTATCAATGAAAACGACACCGTGGTTGTCGAAGAGATCAAGTTCGGCGACAACGACAACCTGTCAGCACTGATTGCGCTGATGATGAACGCGGATATCCTGGTCAACCTCACGGATATCGACGGTCTGTATACCGGTGATCCGCGGTCCGATCCGGAGGCAAAGCAGATATCCGTGGTCCGCGACATCAATCGGAATATCGAGAAAACCGCCAGCGGCATGCCCGGGGCGCTGGGCACCGGCGGGATGCTGTCCAAGATCCGGGCCGCGCGCAAGGCGACCGTGTCCGGCATCCCCATGGTGATTGCCAACGGACTGCAAACCGATATCCTGCTGAAGCTTTTTTCCGGACAAGCGTATGGA
>CAZTHW010000026.1:0-17011 GCA_964613595.1 uncultured Desulfobacteraceae bacterium
GGCGCTGTGCACCCGGCACGGTATCGGGGCCTATCATCACAACGTCCAGAGCGTGCAGTTTCTGGAAAAAGTGGAGCGCAAGGGCAGGGGGTGGAATCTCTGCCTGCAGACACTGGACGGCATCCTTTGCCACGACGGGGAAGTCCATGATCAGCACCTGGACCCGGTCCGCGGCAAAACCTTTGCGCAGCATGACCGCGAACTGCGTGACAAGCAAATGGGCCGGCCGGTTACGCTTGTGCCCATGACCCTGGAGGGCTGCGTGGTCCGGTTCGCCGATACGATCAGCTATATCGGCAGGGACATCGAGGATGCCATCCGTCTGGGCCTGATCACGCGTTCGGAGCTGCCGCAGTCCTGTGTTGAGCAGCTTGGCGATACCAACGGCACCATTGTCTACACCCTGGTGACAGACGTGATCCGAAGCAGCTACGGCAAGGATCGGGTGGCATTCAGCACCGCGGTTTCAGAGGCGCTCTACCGCCTGAAGCGGTTTAACTATGAGCGGATTTATACAAACCCGGCGATCAAAAAGGACGTGCCCGCCGTCGAGGCGATGTTTGAACATCTTTTTTCGCGTTTCCTGGCGGATATCGAGCATCGGAGTCCGGAATCTCCCATATACAGGAATTTTATCAACGGAATGGCCGACGCGTACAGGGCCTCTCACAGCGGCGCAGAAATCGTGCGCGATTTTATCGCCGGTATGACAGACCAGTATTTTTTAAGTCAGGCACCGCCGGACATGCGCCCGCAGGTCCGGGTTTTATGATGCCGGCCGGCCCCGGTCCGATTTTCCGCAGTACAAAAAACGGTTGAGTTTTTCAGGCAAAAAATTCAATATGACACCTAAATTGAGCGATTTTCAAATTTGCCGGATATACAAGGAAGATGCAGACTCGCTATAGTGAGCTATGCGAGGCTGCATCTGACGCAGTAGATGCGGTAAGGTTGGAAATCCAGGAGGGTTTCAGATTTTTAAAATAGAAATGGATGCTATCCTTTCAAATAAATTGCTTTTAAAAATCTGAAACGCTCAATTTAGGTGACAGTTTGACAACACGCGGCGAGATCCGTTACGAGGGATATAATGCCAAATTCGAGCCTTTTGTGGAGGAAAATCACATGAAAAAGGTCAAGTACGTGTTCTGGCTGGTGGTAATCGCACTGGTGGCGCTTGTGATGTATCAGAACAGTGAATTCTTTATTGTCAAGCGCAGCCTGGGGATTGACCTTTATTTTTTCAGCTATGATTCGCCAAAGCTGCCCACCGGCATATATTACCTTGCCGTGTTTTTGATCGGAATGCTGGTATCCTATGTTTTCACCCTGCCCCGGAAGTTCAGGGACCGCAAAACCATCCGGCAGCTAAATGAAAAGGTCGCTGCCAGTGAGAAGAAAATCGCCGCACTTGAATCCGCTCCGGACCAAATGCCGCAGGCTCAGCAATCCCCGTCGGAAACCCGGCAAACTCCGATGCAGGAAAAGCAGGGCCCGGCCGCGGGGGCGGTTTCCGGAGTCGGCGGAGAAAAAAACGAAGAGAAATCGGGTGAATAGGCTTTTTGCGTTCTCGCCGGTTTTTCATATATCGTGTATAATCGAGGCATTGTGGCATCATGGGCGATAGTGGCAAGAGTTCCCAAGTCACGCCGATGATCCGGCAGTACCTGGAGATAAAGGAGCAGTATGCGGATTACCTCCTTTTCTACCGGATGGGGGATTTCTATGAGATGTTTTTTTCCGATGCCGAGACCGCATCCCGGGCACTTGAGATCACGCTGACGGCGCGCAACAAGCATGAAACCACGCCGGTGCCCATGTGCGGCGTGCCGGTGAAGTCCGCCGAGATCTACCTGGGCCGCTTGGTGGAAAAGGGATACAAGGTCGCCATCTGCGAGCAGACCGAGGATCCGGCCGAAGCCAAGGGGTTGGTCAAAAGGGACGTGGTCCGGGTGGTGACCCCGGGCATGGTGATCAACAATGATCTGCTCGATGCCCGCACCAATAATTTCATCATGTCCGTGCTCATCGGCGACGACGGATGCGGTCTTTCCTGCCTGGATATTTCCACCGGCTCGTTTCGGGTTTCCCAGAGCGAGACGGCTGCGGCGGTTTTAGAAGAGGCCCGGCGCATCGGGCCCAGCGAGATTCTGCTGCCGGCATCTGCAGCCGATAACCCGGATTATGCGGATTTCCTGAACTTTTTTTCCGAAGCTGCGATCAGCACCATGGATGATGCGGTGTTTGCCTATGAGTCCGCGCGGCAGAGCCTGATCGAGCAGTTCCGCACCCGCAGCCTGGAAGGCTTCGGCTGCGAGTCGCTCAAATCGGGCGTGGCAGCGGCCGGGGCCCTTCTGTGCTACGTACAGGACACCCAGAAGCAGGAAATCGCCCATCTCTCCGGCCTGGAGACCTATTTCCTGGATGCCTATCTCCGGATCGACGACGTGAGCTGCCGCAACCTGGAGCTGCTGGCCAATCTGCGCACCGGAAACCGGCAGGCCACATTGCTTTCCGTGCTGGATCTGACCGTCACGGCCATGGGCGGTCGCCTGATCAAGCGGTGGATCCGTTATCCGCTACTGGACCCTGAGGCCATTTTGATGCGGCAGGATGCCGTGGACCAGGCAGTGCAGGCATCGGCTGCACGCAAGGCCGTGCGCGGCGGTTTGAAATCCGTGGCCGATCTGGAGCGCCTGGGCAGCAAAATCGCCATGGGCCAGGGAAATGCCCGGGACATGGTTGCATTGCAGCGCTCCATTGAAGCGCTGCCCGAAATCCGCGGCCATCTGGAAGCCTTTGACGCCGGGCTGTTTTTCCCGGATGAATCGATTTTCCCGGAGCTCGAAGCGCTTGCCGCCAAAATCGGGCGGGCCGTGGTGGAAGACCCGCCGCCCACGGTCAACGAAGGGGGAATGATCCGGTCGGGTTTTGATGAGCAGCTCGATGAGCTGATCCACATTGCCAGAGACGGCAAAAGCTACCTGGCCGAACTCGAGGCCCGGGAAAAGGCGGCCACCGGCATTCAGACACTGAAAGTCCGGTACAACAAGGTCTTCGGCTACTACATCGAGGTTTCCAGGAGCTATGCCGACGCGGTGCCGGCGCATTACGTGCGCAAGCAGACCCTGGTCAATGCCGAGCGCTACATCACCGACGAACTCAAGTCCTTTGAAACCCGCGTTCTCGGCGCACAGGAACAGCGGGCCCTGCTGGAATACGAAATCTTCTGCCGGCTTCGGGCGGATGTAGCCGCCGGGCACCGGGCCATAAAGCTTGCAGCCGAATTTGCGGCCCGTATTGATGTGCTCTGCGCCCTGGCGGAAGTGGCCGTGCAAAACGGGTATACGCGGCCGCAGATCAATACATGCGGTGAGATCCGGGTCGAGGAGGGGCGCCACCCGGTTGTGGAAAAACTTGTTGCGGGTGAACGCTTTGTGCCCAACACTGTTTGCATGGACAACCGGGAAAACCAGCTTTTAATTATCACGGGCCCGAACATGGCCGGCAAGTCCACGGTATTGCGCCAAGTAGCCCTCATTGTGCTCATGGCCCAGATGGGGTCTTTCATCCCGGCGGCCCGGGCCGAAATCGCCCTGACAGACCGGATTTTTACCCGGGTGGGGGCGCTGGATAATCTTTCCCACGGGCAGAGCACTTTCATGGTGGAAATGGAGGAAACCGCCAACATCATGAACAACGCCACGCCCGACAGCCTGGTGATCATGGACGAAATCGGCCGGGGAACTTCCACCTTTGACGGGCTGAGCATTGCCTGGGCTGTGGCCGAGTATCTCCACGACCTGCACGGCGTGGGGGTGAAATCCCTGTTTGCCACGCATTATCACGAGTTAACCGAACTGCCCCGCATCAAGGAGCGGGTCAAAAATTACAATATCGCGGTCCGGGAGATCAAAGATGAAATCATTTTTCTGCATCAGCTGGTTGCCGGCGGCACAAACCGGAGCTACGGCATCCAGGTCGCCCGTCTGGCCGGTATGCCGGAAAAAGTTGTTGATCGTGCCAAAAAAGTACTGGAGAATGTGGAAAAACAGGGTCACGTGCTCGGCCGGGAGGCAGCCGGGCCTTCAAAACGGATCCGAAAACAGCAGCAGCATGTTCAGCTTCCGCTTTTCAGGGGACCGGAACAGGCGGTGCTTGAAAAGCTCAGGCAGATCGATATTTCGCAGATGACCCCGCTGGAGGCCATGAATTATTTGAACATGCTCAAGGAAAAGGTTAGCGGCGAACAGGCGCCGGACGACAGCAGGTACGCGGATTGATCTCATCTGAAAACGGCAGGGGAAAAACATATCGGGAAATGATCTTGCGACGCATTGTTCCGGCCATACTGATCTGTTTGCTCACCGTGTTCTGGTCCTGTGCATCCATCGGCATACCGCCGAACAAGCTTTATTTTGCCGCCGAGTCGTGCTACCAGGAGTTAAAGGACCATCCCGAACGCCAGAAATACCGGAGTTACTGGCTGGACTGCATCCGCAAGTTCGAGGCCGTACACCGCCAGGACCCCGAGGGCCCGTGGGCGGCAGCCGGTCTGTACATGGCCGGCTCCATGTACCAGAAGCTTTACAAGCATTCATACAAGCCTGCGGACCTGTCAAAAGCCCGGTCGCTGTTTGCGCGGATCACTGAAAAATATCCATCCAGTGCCTATTGCGAACGGGCCCGGGAGCAGCTTGGCAGGCAAAAGGCGGGCGGCGATAAAATCCGGGAGGTCACCCGGGAGGAGACCGCATCCGGCGAGGTGACCACCGATTCGGCTGCAAGCGCCCCGGCCCCGGATCCGGGCGAACCCATCACGGTCACCGGTATCCGGTACTGGTCCAACCCGGAATATACCCGGGTGGTGATTGACGCCAACCAGGAAACCGATTTTAAAAACAACCTGTTGAACAGGGATCCGTCCATTAATCAGCCGCATCAGCGGCTGTACGTGGATCTGAAAAACAGTCGCCTGGGAAATGATATCCAGAAGCAGATCCCCATAGATGATACCCTGTTAAAAGATGTGCGCGCTGGTCAGCATGATCCGGAGACCGTCCGGGTCGTGGTGGATATCAAGTCTTTTGAAGACTACAATGTTTTTTCTCTGAAAAATCCGTTCCGCATCGTCATTGACGTGCGGGGAGAGTCGGTTGCCGCAAACCAGGGGGGCGGCGGGCAGAGCGGCACGGCAGATAACGCAGAGGCCTCAATTGCCAAGGCTTTGGCTCTTGGCGTGCAGCGGGTGGTCATTGACCCGGGGCACGGGGGCAGGGATTACGGCGCACCGGGATACAGCCGGGGCGTGCATGAAAAGTACGTGGTGCTCGATATCGCCAAGAAGCTGGCAGAGCAGATGCGCCGGGAACTCAACTGCGAAGTGCTGCTGACCCGGAGCAGGGATGAATATCTGACCTTGGAGGAGCGAACAGCAATCGCCAACACGAAAAAGGCGGACCTGTTTATTTCCCTTCATGCCAATGCGTCGCGAAACAGAAACGCTTATGGTATTGAAACCTACTTTTTGAACCTGACCACGAATGAAAAGTCGATTTCCGTGGCTGCGCGGGAAAATGCGACTTCCGAAAAGAATATCAGCGAATTACAGAACATTTTAAACGACCTGATGCGCAATGCCAAGGTCAACGAGTCCAGCCGGCTGGCCACATTTGTGCAGAAGGATATGTGCAGGCACCTGGATAACCGGTATAAGCGCATCAATAACAAGGGTGTCAAGCAGGCGCCCTTTTATGTGCTGCTGGGCGCCCAGATGCCTGCGATCCTGATTGAAACTTCTTTTATCAGCAACAAGCGGGAGTGCAGCCGCCTGACGGATCCGGCCTATCAGCAGGAGTTGTGCGACGGCATTGTCCGGGGGGTCAAGCGATACATCCGCCAGACCCGGCCCACGGCGTATCTGGGGCCGGAAAAAGGGAACTGAGCGGTCTGCGCCAATGAATAATGGTGAACTCGTAAAAAGTTCTGAAACCGTTATAACCGCCAGCCAATAAAATGATAAGATTCTGATTTTACTTAAACACTTAATCACTTAAAACTTAACACTGCCTGTAAAAAAGACTTTTTACAGGCTGATCAATAATAAATCACAAAGAAAGCAGGGGATCTATGAACCAGGAAACGGCGATTAAAAACATTTCCGCCCTGGACGGCAGGTATGCGCGTCATACCGCGGGACTCGAGGAGATATTTTCCGAGTACGGGCTGATCAAATACCGGGTTTACGTGGAACTGCAGTGGCTGAAATTTCTTTTGCTGGATTTGAATCTGGCCACGGTCGAGCAGGAAGAGGTCCGGCAGATTGACGCGATTTATGAACAATTCGACGTGCAATCCGCTGTCCGGATTAAAAATATTGAAAAAGAGACCAACCATGACGTCAAGGCCGTGGAGTATTACATAAAGGATCGGCTCATTGATGCCGGCCTGGCCCGGATCAAGGAATGGGTGCATTTTGCATGCACTTCCGACGATATTAACAATATTTCCTATGCACTGATGATGGCAGCCGGGCGCAGCCAGCTGCAGGAAAACCTCCGGGCGGTGTTGTCCAAAATTGAAAGCCTCGGCCGCCAGTATCGGGGGGTGCCGATGATGGCGCGAACTCACGGCCAGCCCGCAACCCCCACTACCGTGGGAAAGGAATTCATCAACTTTGCATGGCGCCTGCGGCAGGAAATGCGGGCGCTTGAAGATCTCCCGGTTCATGCCAAGATCAACGGCGCCAGCGGCAATTATAATGCCCATCATTTCGTGTTTCCGGAAATTGACTGGATTTCGGCCTCCATCCGGTTTATAGAGCACTACCTCGGACTGACCCCTGTGCTGTATACCACCCAGATCAATCCCAACAATTACCTGTCTGCGATCCTGCACGCCATGATCCGGATCGCCGCGGTGATCATAGACCTGGACCGCGACATGTGGGGCTATATTTCCCTGGGCTATTTCAAGCAGCGGCTCAAGGAAGGGGAAGTGGGCTCCTCGACAATGCCCCACAAGGTCAACCCCATTGATTTTGAAAACAGTGAGGGCAATGCCGGTCTGGGGATTTCCATGATGGAACACATGGCGGTCAAATTGATGATATCCCGGTTTCAGCGGGATTTAAGCGACAGCACCGTGCTTCGGAATCTGGGGGTTTTGTTCGGATACATGATGGTGGCGGTTCGGAGCACCGCCAGGGGGCTCGATCGCATTGAAGCCAACGAGTCCGCAATCGCGGCCGACCTGGAGGACAATCCGGAACTGCTGGCCGAGCCGGTACAATCGGCCATGCGGGTTTACGGGGAAAGCCAGCCCTATGAAAAGTTAAAATCCCTGACCCGGGGCAAACGGATTACCCGCGAGGACCTGATCGCTTTTATCGACAAGCTGGAATCGCTTTCCGAACCCATCCGGCAGGATTTGAAGAACCTGGCGGCCACTGAGTATACCGGTCTGGCAGAGGCGCTGGTGGAACGATATTTTAATGATTTATAAAAACCGGCGCGCCTGGGGATGGGGAGATTTTTCACAGACGCCCCACGGGCGGATTGTTGATTTTAACGCTTGAATTAAATAATTAAAATGTGTTATAAATCCTATCGGCTATCGTTGTGCGTAGTGATAAACAACCGTCAGACCGGGAATGCAGCAGCCGGGATTGATTTATGAATGGGTTGAAGGGGTTGATTGAGCCACGGCTCGAATCATTTTTATCCAAAACCGGACAAGCGGGAAAATTTCCGGCAAGAGGCCCCGAAAAGATAGCCTGCCGGGCATAAATTATTATTGAAGGGGTGAACGTAGATGGAGTTTACAATTGATTTTACCAAGGAACAGATTGAGTCCATAGAGGAAATCCTGCAAAAGGAACTCATCGATCTGGGTGTGCAGAGCGTGATCCTGATGGACCTTGCCGGCAATGTCATTGTCAATCTTGACAGCGGGGAGTCTGACCACGACGTGTTCTCGCTGGCGGCTCTGGCGGCTGGAAATTATGGCGCTGTCAGCGCGATGGCAAACATTATCGGCGAACAGGAATTTTCCCTGCTGTTTCACAAGGGCGAAGAAGAAAGCATCCATTTTTCCAAGGTCGTGGATGATTTGCTTTTGCTGACGATTTTTAATAAAAATGTCTCGCTGGGCTTTTTGAGATTGAAAGTCGGTGAAGCGATCAAGCGCATACAGTCCCTGATCTGATTGGCTTAACGGGTGATCGGGCAAAACCGGGTGCAGCATTTTTGGCCGGGCCGGTGGGCAATCGGGCGAAGCTGACTGCACAAATGGGCTGGCTGCAAAGGTGCAACTGACATAAACTGTTCCGGAGGATGGCGATTTGGCGTTAATTAATCCGAAAAAGCGGGAGGTTCAGGTTAAAATCGTTTATTACGGGCCTGGTCGAGGCGGGAAAACCACGAATCTTGAATATATCAACCGCAAATTTAAGAAACGGATCTTAAACGAAATGGTGACGGTCAAGACCTATGGCGACCGTACGCTGTTTTTTGATTTTTTGCCGTTTGATATCGGGGAAATCAAGGGCCACAGCATCAAGATCCAGTTATACACGGTTCCGGGACAGGTTAAATACAATGCCACCCGCAGGCTGGTGCTCCGGGGCGTGGACGGCATCGTGTTTGTTGCCGATTCCATGGACCTGCGCCGGGAGATGAACATCCGGTCGCTGCAGAATTTAAAGGAGAACCTGGAGGCATTTAACAAGAACATGTCAAATATCCCCCTGGTGATGCAGTACAACAAGCGGGACCTGGCGGATGAAGGGATTCCGATCCTTTCGGTGGAAACCCTGGAAAAGGATTTAAACAGCCAGTTAAAGGCGCCTTACTTTTCAGCCAGTGCTATTCGCGGAGATAATGTGGCTGCCACGATGAAAAAAATTATTGCGTTAACGGTCAGCTCGTTGCGCAAGAAACTGGAATAGGAGGGGAAGTCATTGACGCACACGGATGATGACGACATCGGCACCCAGGTATCAAACCGGCTGGAGGAATTGTTCGGGGAAGATGAGCCCGAGGAGCAGGAGACGCTCCAGGCTGAAAGCACCGGCAGACAGGAAGCAGAAAAACCTGAAGCAGCAGGTAAAAAAGAAACCGGCCAACAGCAGCAGGCGCAATCGCCGGCCCGGCAGGCAGCTGATTTTGACACTGCAGACTCCCCTTTAAACGAGCTCAAAGCGCTTGTGTTCGGCATTGACTGGGAAATCAACGAAGAAAGCATGGTGGCGTTTTTAAAGGAGGTCCGGCAACTGCAGCAGCAGTACGAGAAGGATAAAATTTTTTCCACGTTTCTCAAGCTTCACGAATCCGTGGGAAAATACATCAAGGCAAAGAAATCCCGCGCCCATCCCGATGCCCTCAAGTTTGTCGCCTCGGTGTTTACGAGTCTTGAAAAAGCGCTGCTGACCCCGGATATGCCCCGGGCGCAAAAAAAACGGCTGCTGGCCGAAGAGATCCGGAAATTCAAAGCCTTCAAGGAACAGGTGGCTTCGAAGAAAAAATCCGGTGCGCCGGAACCGGCTGCCAGTGTACCGGCTGAACACAAGCCCGCTGCACCGGAAGAAGAGAAGCCTGCTGCGCTGGCAGCGGAAGAACCCGCCGCGGCAGCCGGGCAAGAGCCCGCACCGACGGCTGAAGCGGAGTCCCCCGCAGCAGCCGAGGAAACGCCCGTTGTGATGCTCGACGAGGAGTCCCCACCGGCAACCGAACAAGCGCCCGTGATGGAATTCGAGGAAGAGTCCGCCGCAGCAGGCGGGGAAGAACCCGTGGCGGCAGCTGAGGAAAAACCTGTCGCGGTGCTGCAGAATCAGGAAGTGATCGACTACATTGTCTCGGAATTGAGAAAGACCATACAGGCGGAATTCCGGACCCTGCACCAGATTCTTAAGAATCTGGGCGCGTAGAGACTGCTGGAGTGAATCGAGAAGCAACGCATCGGAGGCAATACCATGGCGAACATTTTTTCAGGCGACATTTCCCGCATGGTCTTAAGGCGCACGGTTCATGCGGATTTGGGAGAAGTATCCCTGGATAGTCAAATGCTGCAGGTACTAATGGAGCTTGACGGAAAAAAAACACTCGGTCAGGTGGCCCAATCCTTGAATATGAGCATGAAGGATCTTCGCAGCGTATTGACCAGGCTGCATAGCCTCAAGCTTTGCGAGCCGGCAAAGGAGAATATGGCCACGCTGGGCAAAGATTTTTTTGATTTTCTTTCCGCACAGCTTTCCCGCGCAATGGGGCCGATCGCAGATGTGGTCATTGAAGATGAAATCAGCGAGATGGGAGAAGATTCAAAAAATTTTCCGGCCCATCGGGCAGCCGAACTGGTGGATCTGCTGGCGCGACAGATCATGCGTGAAGAACGCAAGGTCGGCTTTCAGCAGGCCATGGTGAAGAAATTGCGAGAATTGCAGGCATAGATCCCGGAATTGCGGTGGAAAGAAGACGATCACGCGCTTTTTCGCCGACAGGGGGAGAAAACAATTTTTATGAATTTAATATGCTGCCAACAATTGAGTAAGGAGGATTGATCATGACGGTGATTTGCGAGGAATGCGGGAAAGTTTACCACATCGATCCCGATAAGCTGGAGCGATACAAGGGCAAAAGCGTTCGGGTGAGATGTGGCGAGTGCGGTCATGTCACCCAATTGTCCAAACTGCTGGAGATGACCGAATCGCCCGCCGAGGCATATGGAGAAACCTCTTTTACGGAAACCGCTTATGCGTCGCCGGAAGAAAGCCAACCGTCTTCCATGGAAACAGAGATCCCGAGCCAGCCGGAACCGCAACCCGGACCTGAAGAGCCTTCCGCCGCTGCATCGTCGGCAGCCTCCCCGGCATCGGAAAAATCCGCCGGGCAAGGTCCAAGGGGATGGATCGGATTGCGGGGAAAAATGTTTTTCCTCTTTCTGGTTATCCCGGTGGCATTGATCGCAGCCTCCGGATACTTCTCCCAGATGCAGTTAAACGAGCTGGCCACGGACATCACGGAAGAAAGCACCGAACTGGTTGCCGAGTCCGGTCAGGAACAGCTCCTGCAGAAGGCCAAGGACGTAGCCCTGCAGGCCGAGATATATCTGAAGGCGCATCCGTACCTGCAGCGGGAGGATTTTTCCTATGACCCGGAATTTAACCAGATCGCCGTGCAGGAGGTTGGAGAAACCGGCTATACCTGTCTGATCCAGGAGCCGGAAGAAGACCAGGGATGGACGATATGGGCCCATCCCAACCCGAACCTCGTGGGCATTGATGATATCAATACGCTGCGAAAGGCGCTGGGGCCATATTTCGAGGAGTTTTTTGCGATTCTCAAGAATTCCAAGGGTCGCAAGGTTTCCACCGGCAATTACATGTGGAAGGACCCGGACGGAAAGCTGCGGGAAAAATACATGGCCATTTCGCCCGTCGAGATTGAAGGCAAGCCTTTTGCAATGCTGGCCACGGCCTACATGGACGAGTTCACGCAAAAGACCGAGGGCCTGAAAGAGGATGTCAACCAGATGACCCTCCGCACCCGAAACATCAACCTGGGTATTCTGGGCGGGGCAATTGTTGTCATCGGCCTGTGCATCATCATATACGGATACCGGCTGAGCCGGAATATCCGGTACCTGACAGAAGCCGCAGACCGCATCAGTGTCGGGGATCTGGAGGCGGAAGTCGAAGTTCGTTCCCGGGATGAAATCGGCAACCTGGCAGAAGCCATTTCCCGGATGCAGGACAGCCTGCGTTTTTCCATTGAACGGCTGCGACGCCGCAGATAACCGGCGGCACAAGACGAAACAAGCAATGCGGGTTTGCCAGGCCTACAGCGCATTGCTTGTTTCCTCTGCACCCGGAAATACGTGTTCGCCCAAACGGTTTTAAAAAAAGCGGTGGACTTAAAAAATGATTATCATTCCCAGAGAAAAACCGGTGGTCCAGGACTTGAACAGTTATTACCTGGACATTGATAAACTGTTTGAGCATTATCAGGGGGAACTGGGCGCCGGCGTGGTGTATTTCAAATCTCCGGTGGCTGAAGCCGTGGTGTTTTTTGACGAGCAGAGCCTGGTCAACGGGTTTTTTGAAAACCGCAAACATCGCTTAAGCGGCCAGGAAGCCATTGACCGCATACTCCAAAAGGCAGCCAAAAACAACTTCACCGTCTCGGTTTACCGGATTCTGCCGGAGCGGCTTTATTTCTGGGCCAATCTGCCCAATTCCAAGACGATTTACCAGGATCTGACCTCCGAGTTTACCGATCTGGAGGGGCTGATCAGGAAAATGGAGGGAGAACAGCTAACCGGGTACATTGATGTGGAATTAAACAATTCCGAAGGCGGGCTCCTGTTTATTTACAAGGGCCAGGTCATCGGCGGATCCTCTGCAGACGGCGCCGGCAGCGTGGACCGCTCCCAGGAGTACCGGGATGATTTGATTCGACGCTCCAAGGAATACGGCGGCAAGTTCAACGTCAGCCATGTGTATCTGGAGGCTGAAGCGAAGAAGGCAGAAGAAGGGGCCGGCGGTAAAAAGAAAGCCGCGGCAGAGTCCGGGGCAAAGGCCAAATCCACGCGTAAATCCGGGGGGCGGTCTTCGGAAAAAGATGCGGTCAGCCGCCGGCGCGTTTTAGAGATGCTGCAGGCGCTTCTGGCCGCCCTGGAGTCCCAGGTCCGGGCAAGCCGGAGAATCAAGTCTGATTTCGAGACATTGCTGAATAAGAAATTTGTCGAGAAAATCGACAAATATGAATTTCTGGATCCGTTTGCCGCAGAGTTCAAGTATTCTGCCGGCCAGGTCCGGTTTACAGGCAATGCCCGGTTAAGTGAACTGGTTGCGGCAATCGAGGAATGTGTTTACGAGCTTGCTGAGGCAAACGGGCTGCTGAGCCCGCTGCGCAGGCAGCTCGATTCCTGGCGCACCGAGTATGTGGACGAAATTGACAGATTCGATGTGCGCCTTTAGCGCCGATGAATTCTCCTGGCCGGGCGGATTTCCAATCCGTCTTGGATTGAGCGATAAAACGCGGGGCAGAAAACGGATTTTTACAAAGCTGTCGTATATGGCTTGGAGGCAGGATAAGATACAATGACACCGAAGGTTTTACTCGTTGACGACGATACGGCATGGCTTGAGGCGATG
This sequence comes from uncultured Desulfobacteraceae bacterium, assembly GCA_964613595.1. Taxonomy (GTDB): domain Bacteria; phylum Desulfobacterota; class Desulfobacteria; order Desulfobacterales; family Desulfosalsimonadaceae; genus Desulfosalsimonas. Next base: position 13,151 of record CAZTHW010000026.1, read on the forward strand.
CAGAAGGAACTGGCGGAATATGCGGACAGATTCAACGTATTGGCCGCCCAGGACGGACAACAGGCATTGGACGTGCTGGCCGCGGAGGATGTCAGCGTTGTGGTCAGCGATTTGCGGATGCCCGGCATTGACGGTTTTGAGTTGTTAAACCGGATTTTGCATCAGTATCCGGATATCTCGGTGCTGATTATCACTGCCTATGACCGGCCCAAGACCCGGGATGTGGTTTTCAAGAGCGGTGCGGATGACTACATGACCAAGCCGGTTTCCGCCTCCGATCTGACCGGGAAAATCACCCGCGCGCTCAAGAAAAAAAGCGAGGGCGGCAGCCTGCACAATGTTTCTTTGGAAACTTTTCTTCAGCTCGTTGAAATGGAGCAGCAGACCTGCACGCTGCGGGTGATGAACAAAAGCGCCGGAAAATCCGGGGCCTTGTTTTTCCGCAACGGGGAGCTGCTAAACGCCCGCTACGGAAGCAGCCAGGGTCGCAAGGCGGTTTACGAGATTTTTTCCTGGGCCGGGGTTTCCGTGTCCATTGAAAATCAGTGCCCTGTATCGGAAAAACAACTGGAAGGAGAACTGCAGGCGATCCTGCTGGATGCCATGCGCACAAAGGACGAAAGCAGCGAGGCTTTCAACCCGGAGGAAGAGGAAGCCGAGTCCCGGTCCCCGGAGCAATCCCGGGACGAAATCCTGCTGGATACACCGGTACAAAACCGGCGGGATTCCAGTTCGAACCCGGAGGCCGAGACCCCGCCACCGGCTTCGGAGAAAGCCCAGCCCGCTGCTGCGCCCAAAGCCCGTCTGCAGCAAGCTGGGCCTGCCGAAACCGGGCAGGCAGAACCGGAATCCGGCGCAGCGCTGGTTCGTCAGAAAATAAACAGCAGCCTCGGCAACGAAGACGACGTGGAAGATATTTATGAGGACCCCCAGTGGCATTATTTGATTGAACAGATCTCCCATATGGGGAAAATTTTTAATACCGGCAGCCTGCATGCAATCTATTTGAACAAGGGGCGCGGCAAGCAATCTGTCATTGTTCCGGGCAAACGGGCCGCCGTGGTCTTAATGAATGCCGACACCCCCAGGGATCGAATTGTTGATGCGGTGATGTGACCGGCAGGCCGCTGCATCCGTCAAACCCGGATTCAGCCGCCCGGCATTTATACGGGAAACGTGATGAAAGATATTTTCAAGGACATACTCGGAATCGAAGGCGTCCATGGCGTTATTGCGCTCGACGAAAACGGCCGGCTGCTTTTGAGCCGTTTTTCCGGCGATTACCGGGAAGAGGAATCCCGAATCGGCAGCGTCCACTGGAACTCGTTTATCCCGGAATTTTCCGATATCGTGGAGGCCGAATTCGTATTTGAAAGACGACGGTTGTATGTCCGGAAGATTCAGCACGGCTTTTTCATGGTCGTGCTCGATGATATCGCCCCGGTTTCCATGGTGCGGCTGAACTGCGAGGTGCTGCAGTCCTCTCTGGATCGGCTGAAGCCGGGCGGCAGGTTCGGACAGCTGTTTAAAAAACGCAGGTCCTGATGCGGCCGGGAAGCGGCCGCATCTGAAGTTCATACCTAATATTGATCCGTGTAAAAATTTGAAACGCTCAATTTAGGTCATAACAACCACATTCGGGCGGGCATTTCCAGTGGTTTTAAAAATTCAATTTTCAAGGATTGCCTGAAAAATGGAGAGTGTGACGGAACAAAGCGGTTTTGATTCGAGGATGAAGGTGGCCGAGGCATATGAAGGCCACGGGCTCTATGAGGAAGCCCTCACCGTGTACAAGGAGGTCCTTTCGTCATTTTCGGATTTGACCGACGAAACCCGTGCAAATATTGAGGAAAAGATTAATACCCTGAGCCAGGAAATCGAGGAAGTCGAGCAGGGGGTTCCCGCCCAGGAGCTTTCCAAGGAAGACGTCTCCCACATCAAATCCGGACTTTCCATCGGAGAAAGCGCACCGGAAATCTGTGACAGCGCACGGGCGTTCAAGGAACTGGGGCTCTATAAGGAAGCCCTGGGTGAATACCAGAAGCTGTTTGCTACCGACTATCCGATCAAGAATTTTTATCCGGATGTACTGGAGTGCTTGTTTTCCCTGTTTCCGCCGTCCCAGATGGGCCAGGAAGTCGATAGGATCTGTTCTGAAAACAATATTGATGAAAAAAACCACGCTTCAATGAAATACGAACTCGGCCAGGCACTGGAGCAGCGCGATTACAAGGAGCTGGCGGTTGAGTGCTATAAATCCGTTCAGAAGATCGACCCGGTGTATCCCAAGATCAAGGAAAAAATCGAGGCTGTTGAGCCGGGTCAGCGTTATGAATCCCGCTACGACTATTTGCTGCGCAATGAAATCGTGACCACGGACCAGCTCCAGAAGGCGCTGGCTCAGTCCAAGAAATCGAAAAAAAGCGTTGAGCAGGTCTTGATGGATCAGTTCAAGATCCCCAAGGACGAGATCGGCAAATCGCTTTCAGCATATTACAACTGCCCGTATAAAACCTATGATCCCAAGATGCAAGTCCCGCATGAGCTCCTGGCCAACCTGAAAAAACCCTTTCTGCTCCAGGATCTGTGGGTGCCCCTGCACTGGGAGATCGACCATATTGAAATTCTGCTAGATGATCCCAAGGACCTTCGCAAGCTCGACCACGCAAAGGCCTTGTTTAACACCAACAAGTTCACCTTTTCCGTCGGCATCAAGGAAGATATCGAAGCCATTATCAACCATTTCTTCGAACAAAAGAAATCATCGGCCAAGGCCGGAAAGCAGACGTCCGCCCCCTCCTCGCCCGCCATGGATTTCGATGACCTGCCGGAGATTGAATTCGAGGAAGAGGAAGATGAAGAAGAGGAGGATGTGGATGCCTACACCGAGGCCTCGGGCAAGGTGGTGCGACTGGTGGACCAGGCTCTGATTACGGCCTACCGCAGAAATGCATCAGACGTGCACATAGAGCCTTCGTCGATAACCAAAAAGACCAAGATCAGATACCGCATAGACGGTGTTTGCCAGGATTTTCTGGAAATTCCCAATACATTTGCCAATGCCCTGCTCTCGCGCATCAAGATCATGGCCGGCCTGGATATTGCCGAGCGGCGGATGCCCCAGGACGGCAAGATCAAGTTCAAGCGCCGGGGATTGCCGCAGTTTGAACTTCGTGTGGCCACAATGCCAACGGCCGGGGGGCATGAGGACGCGGTGATGCGGATCCTGGCTTCGGCCGGTGCCATGAAGCTCGATGAAATGGGCATGACAGAGCGAAATCTCAATGTCCTGCGAAAGGCCATCACAAAGCCCTACGGACTTATCCTGTGCGTTGGGCCGACCGGTTCGGGTAAGACCACGACCCTGCATTCGGCCCTGCACCATATCAACACCCCGGAGCGCAAGATATGGGCGGCTGAAGATCCGGTGGAAATTACCCAGGAAGGTCTGCGGCAGGTCGAGGTGCACAAGAAGATCGGCTTGGATTTTGCCCGGATCATGCGTTCTTTTCTGCGTGCCGACCCGGATGTGATCATGGTGGGTGAGATGCGGGACTACGAAACCGCTTCCATCGGCGTTGAAGCCTCCCTGACCGGTCATTTGGTCTTCTCCACCCTGCATACCAACAGCGCTCCGGAAACCGTGACCCGGCTTCTGGACATGGGGTTAAATCCCCTGAACTTTTCGGATGCCTTTATCTGCGTGCTTGCCCAGCGGCTTTTGCGCCGCCTGTGCAAAAATTGCCGGCAGGAATATCATCCTTCAAAGGAAGAATTCGATGATATCGTGGAAGTATACGGTGCCGAAGACTTTGAACACACCGGGATTACCTATTCCGACGATCTGAAGCTGTATACCCC
>CAZTHW010000027.1:0-11154 GCA_964613595.1 uncultured Desulfobacteraceae bacterium
CATGCACATGTCGCTGTTGTCCCAGCCCGGGGTGGCCGGCATGGTCCAGTCCACGCCGGATGCATGCATGATCACGGCCATCTGGTAGATCAGCTGAGCGCGGAACTTGGGCTCCGGGCCGATTACCGAATAAAAGATATCCGCGCCTTCCTTTTCAATGGGAATGCGCAGATCCGGGATCTCGTCGCGGGCTTCTTCCTCCTGCCACTGCAGGGTATCGATCCATTCATCGTCTCGCACCCACATTTGGTTGAAGGTGGCGGCATGACTGTGGGCAGTGTCCTGGATATACTGGGGCACCACTCCCAATTGGTGACAGGCGCGCCGGAAAAAAAGCATCAGGTAGGCCACGTCAATGCCGAACGGGCAGTATATCATGCACCTGCGGCACAGGTTGCATTCCGTGTATGCAATTTCAGATGCCCGCTTTATGAAATCCACATCCAGGTTGGCTCTCCGGGACAGGATTCTGGATACGGTCTGCTTGACCTTGCCCGCCGGGGAATATACGGGATCGCGATCGTTGGACAGGTAGTGATGGCAGGCATCACTGCAAAGGCCGCAATGCACGCAAGCCTTGGTGTAGGCTTCAAGCCGGGCCCCGCCCTCGGTCTCGATCAGCTCGTTGAACACGGACCGGATTTTTTCCGGGGTCAGTTTCTTTGCCCCTTCCTCGATGCCGGCATCATGTATGCGCTTTTCTTCGGCTGCGGCCTGGAAATCTTCTGATGTTTTCATGGTCATGGCCTGTGTAATCTCGTGTAGACTTTTGTTTTACCTACCAGTCCCTGGATCTGCGCACACTCCCGGTTTCCGAGCCGGCATACCCCCGGGTAAAGGGAAACAGCGCCATGTGGAACAGGCGGGTAAAGGGCAGGCAGATCAGCATCAGCTCGCCGCTGAGCATGTGGATGATGCCTGCGACTTCAAATCCGTACCACTGGTGGTAAGCCCAGAGCCCCGTAACAAAAGGGGCGGCCACCACCAGGAGCAGTACGTAATCACCGGGCGTGGACAGGTACCGGACATCGTTTTTGACAATCCGGCGGGCCAGGAAAAATACGCAGCCGAGGATGACCAGTATTGTCATGATGTCTGCGGCCGCATTGGGCAGGTATGCCCATCCGATTCCCCAGGATTCCGCGATCAGGATCACATGGGCCGCCAGAAAAATCGGGGTGATGATCAGGCAGATGTGGAAAATGAAGGCCACGAGGGTCATTACCGGCCGGTCCCGCATGCTCTTGCTGGCAAAAGGAATGATCCAGTGGAGAATCGATCGCAGGGCATAATAAAAACTGAAGTAGTGGTATACCGCCGCATCTTTTTTGCGGGCCGTAAGCGCCATGCGAAGCAGTCGCCCCGTCATGCCCCCGACAAATACGACCAGGGCGATCCATACGAGAATTCCGCTGGCAAGAGGGTAAATTTCATGCATAAACAGCGGCTCCTTTCCTATGGGACCAAGCGGTCCACTTCCAGTACCTGCCGGCAGTATTGGCCGCCCTGGTTTTCCGGCAGCACGCCCTTGACCAGAAGCCGGGTTCCGTCCGGACTGAATACCGGCTGCCATGCGGCGGCAAATACCTGGTCGATGGGATGCCCGTCGATAAAAATGGTGTAGTTGCCGCCGCTTTCAACCTTGGCGGCCACATGGCTGCCGTCCGGGCTGAACACCGGCTGCCAGGCCATGTCAAGCGGAGTGTCCCAGATTCGGTCGTCAACAGCGATATACCATTTCCCGTCTGATTTTCCCAGGCAGGCAATATGATTGCCGTCCGGGCTGTAGACCGCGTCTGTAACCGCTTCGTTAAAGCGGGCCTTCCAGGCCCGGTCGTCCTCGGCAATGGTCCATTTGCCGAACTCCGGGGCTGCCACTGCCGCGACATGACTGCCGTCAGGGCTGTACATGTGGTGCCAGAGCTGTTTGTATGCCCGGTGCCATATGAGCTCTCCATCTCTGGCCAGGCTCCAGCCGCCGGGGATTTTTACCGGTGCGGTCACTGAATTGTCTGTGGGATGAAAACGCGGGGCCCATACGCATGGAAATCGTTTTTCCCAGGTTCTGCCGTCCACGGCAATCGTGTAGTCATACAGGCTGGTGCGGATTTCCGCGGCTACGTGGCGGTTGTCGGCAGAAAAGCTTAGCTCCCAGACGTTTACATACTGCTGTTGCCAGGCTTCTCCGTTTACGGCAACCGTAAAGCAGCCTTCCTGGAATTTTTGAATATCAGCTTCGGGAAAGGTGGTGTTCTGTACCACGGCAGCCGTGCTTGTGCCGTCCGGGCTGACGATCAGGTGGTTCAAGGCAAGAAATCCGTTTGGCCAAGGCGTGTCATTGGTGACGGCAAAATAGCGCAATTCTGTTTGCGCAGCCACCGTTACATGGGAACCTGTGTTGGCAAATCGGGTGTCCCATACAAATTCGTACCAGTTTTCCCACGGTACGCCATCTATGGCCACCGTCCACATGGCCGTGTCCGATACCAGGGCCGCCGGCAGATGATCCGGCGTAAAGCGCAAATACCAGATCTTGTCAAACGTGTTTTCCCAGGGACGGCCGTTTACGCAGACAGTGTATGCTTCTTCCCCGGTTCTGACAATGGCGGCGATTTTTTCGCCGTCTGCGCTGACATACGGCTCTTCCATGTAGTCATACGTGTTGTGCCATGCCCCGAAATCTCCGATCTGCCTGATACCGGGCGTCCAATCCCAGTTTTCCAGTTGCTGCATGTGTTACTCCCCGGAGTTTTTAAACGGTTTTGGCGATAGTTATAGGCCTACACGATATACGCCGCATGATCAAGTGTTGTCAGGTTTGAGCCCAGCGGCCATGCCCCCGAAGTATACCGGGGAGCCGGCAATGATGCCCGCGGCGTTTAAGAAGTCTTCCCGGGTCACCCAATGGGTGGATTTGACCAGCGCGCCTGCGCCTTCCACGGATTTCACGCCCCCACCGCCGCCCGGATGTTTTTTACGCCAACAGGGTGGCCAGGAGTCCGGAAATCACGATGCCGTCAAACGTGCCAGCTCCGCCGATACTGGCCGCGCCGGTGCTGATTTTCTCAATTTCCTTTAAATTCAAGAGATCCGCTCCGATCAGGGGGCCGAGTACGCCGGCGCAGAACGCTATCGGCGGTGCCATGGCCGGATGCAGCAGCATCGCGCTGGCAGCCGCAACCAGGGCCGGCACCAGGGCGGGCATGGCAATGCCCACGTTTTGAATCGGATATGCGATCCTGTAGCATACGGCCACGTTGATGCCAATGGCCAGCAGTCCGACCGCAAGCACCTGGGGCCCGCTTGCTGCAAGCCGGAGGAGTTCGTAAACCGCAATGATGCAGGGCACAATGCAGCCGCCCACGTTTACGGAAATCACCGTATAGGCCTGCTCCCGCATTCGTCCCGGAAATGCCCGGTGCAGCCCGAAAAACGCATAAGGCGCAACTGCCATGGGTTCATTGCGGGCGATGCGCCTGACCGGGATATTGACCAGGCTGCCCATAAAGATCCCGAGGACAGCAAAGACGGAGGCGGCAGGATTCAGGCCCAGCCGCGCCAGGGCGGTGAGCATGACGTCTGCCAGGAATATGGGCAGAAGGATCACCAGCATGGCAAACATTGCCAGCGGCAGGCATCCGTATGGTATGTTGGGGTGCATGAAAGGAGCCCCTTTTTCTTTTGCGGGTACGGATGACACCTGATGCGGAAACAGCGCCATTTTGATTTACAGAAAAATCAAACAGCGCGGCGTTTTTTATTATATAGCCCATTTCAGCGGTCCGTACAATATTTAAAGTTTTCGCAACATTGTTGCAGATGCGTTACTGACTGATTAGACACGGAATTGACACCGGCCTCAAATCGTGTCATAGGTTGATTCACTGTCATTGAAAATGCTTTCGGGCTGAATCCGGGCGTGCAGGGCCTGCAGATGTATCATCAAAAAACAAGGACAACAGCGCATGACACAAAACCCGCTCAAGCTGGTTTCCTGGAATGTCAACGGCCTGCGGGCCGTTATGAAAAAGGGTTTTCATGACGCACTGAAAAAACTGGATGCCGATATTGTGGCCCTGCAGGAGACCAAGCTGCAGGAGGATCAACTGACCGCGGCCATGCGCCGGGTGGACGATTATACGGCCTATTTCTGCCATGCCAGTGTCAAAAAAGGATACAGCGGCGTGGCGGCCTATACGCGCGTCAAACCCGATAAGGTCAACTACGGTATCGGGGTGGAGCGGTTTGACAATGAGGGGCGCATCATTGAGATGGAACTGGGGGATGTGATCTTTTTCAACGTGTATTTCCCCAACGGCCAGATGAGCGATGCGCGCCTGCAGTATAAGCTCGACTTTTACGAAGCGTTTTTCGCTCATGCCGATGACTGCCGCAAGCGCGGATACAGCGTGATCGTCACCGGGGATTTTAATACCGCCCACAATGAAATTGACCTGAAAAACCCCAAGGCCAATGCCGATCGATCCGGTTTTCTGCGTATTGAGCGGGACTGGATGGACCATATCGTCGACAGGGGGTATGTGGACACTTTTCGCGCCCTTTATCCGGATACCGTGAAATACTCCTGGTGGACCTATCGGTTTAACGCCCGCCAGAACAACGCCGGGTGGCGGATCGATTATTTTTTCGTCTCCAGGGACCTTTTTGACAGCGGCCGGGTGGCAGACGCCTTTATCGACAACAGCATTTATGGTTCGGATCACTGCCCGGTGGGCCTGGTTGTAAAAATGTGATCCGGGACTTCCGTCCGCTGTCTGCTGAGGCGCCCTGAAAATTCCCGGGCGCCGGGCAGGCCTTGGCTAAAGCCGTTATTTTTTAAATCCCTCCAAGCCCATGTCCGGGTCCAGTTGCACGCCCAGGGAGTTGAGCGCCATGGAGACCAGGTTGTAATTGCCCACGGCAAAAATCAGGTCCATCATCTGCTGGTCCGCGTAGGTTTTTTTCAGTTTATTCCATGTGGCATCCGAGATAAAGGCGTCGTTTTTCAATTCATCGGTTGCCCGCAGCAGGGCCCGGTCCAGGTCTGACCAACCTTCGGCATCCGGTCCCGACTGGATCCTCTCGATTTCTTCTTCCGTAAGACCGGCTTTTTTCCCGATGATCACGTGCTGGGCCCATTCATATTCCGCGCGGCACAGCCACCCGATCCGCAGGATCACCAGTTCCCGTTCCCGGGCGGGCAGGGTTGATTTGTTCAAAACATGGGCGGCAAACACCAGCCATCTTTCCAGCAGCTTGGGGTGATGGGCCAGGGTTTTGTGAATGTTGATGGGCTGGTCAAACGAGGCACGCTCCACAATTTCGCGCTGCTGTTCGTCCATTTCGCCCATCTCAAGGGCCGGCACTCTGGGTTCGGACAATCTCATGGGTTCCTCCTTTGTTCCGGAATCTGGATTGATATTTTGATTATCTGAAATCCATCATGCCTGCCGGAGCCGGGTTTGGCAACAGGTGCTGCCGGAAAAATCCATTTACGCGGACCGGCTCAGGCGATCGCGCCGCTGTTGCGCCGGGAGCACGGCCTTTCTGAGGCGGACGGATTTCGGGGTGATTTCCACCAGCTCGTCTTTTCGGATAAAATTGATGGCCCGTTCAATGGTCATGGGTTTGACCGGGGAGAGCACCACAGCATCGTCCTTTCCGGATGCCCGCACGTTGGTCAGCTTTTTTTCCTTGCACGGGTTGACGTTGATGTCCACCTCCCGGTTGTGCTCGCCGATAACCATGCCTTCGTAGCATTGCTGTCCCGGCGGTGTGAAAAGCACGCCTCGCGGCTCCAGATTAAACAGGGCATACGGCACGGCCGGTCCCTGTCGGTCTGCGATAATGGAGCCGGTATAGCGGGAGGGAAAATCTCCCCGGTAGGGCTCATATCCCGCAAACCCGGCATTCATGATGCCCGTTCCGCGGGTGTCTGTTAGAAATTCGTCGCGATAACCGATAAGCGCCCTTGCCGGAACGGAAAATTCCATCCGGATCCGGCCGGTGCCGTTGTTGACCAGATCAATTATCTTTCCTTTTCGCACGGAGAGTTTTTCCGTGACCACCCCGAGGTGATTTTCACCGCAGTCAATGAAAAGATTTTCAATGGGCTCCAGTGTCTGCCCGTTTTCGTGTTTATAAATCACTTCGGGCCGGCCCACGCAGAATTCAAACCCTTCCCGCCGCATGGTTTCAATCAGGATGGCAAGCTGGAACTCCCCGCGGCCCTTGACCACGAACCGGTCCCGGTTGCCGGTGTCCTCCATCCGGATGGCCACGTTCATTAGGGTCTCCTTGACGAGCCGTTCCCGGATCCTGGCGGACTGGACGTATCTGCCCTCTTTGCCGCTAAACGGCGAGTCATTGATGGTAAACACCATGGAAATCGTGGGTTCATCAACGTTGATGCGCGGCAGGGCCTTTGGTCGGTCGCTGGTGCAGATGGTATCCCCGATGGCCACTTCTTCAATGCCGGATAAAATCACGATATCCCCGGGATCGGCTGAGGCCACCGGCTTCAGGGCGGTTCCCTGGTAGATCTGCAGGCGGGTTACCTTGAGCGGTACTGGCCGGTTTTCCCGGTTGATGCAGACCAGGTGATCATTTGCGCGGACGTTTCCGTTGGTTACCCGGCCCACGGCCAGGCGTCCCAGGTAGTCGGAATATCCCAGATCCGAGACCAGCATCTGAAAGGGTTCGTCCGGATCATATGCGGGCGGGGCGATTTCCGAAAGGATCGTGTCAAAAAGAATATGCAGGTTGTCGGTCTTATCGTTCAGCTCCTTTTTGGCGATCCCGTCCCTGCCGATGGCGTAAAGGCAGGTAAAGTCCAGTTGCGCATCTGTTGCCCCCAGGTCGATAAACAGGTCGTAGAGTTCATCCAAAACCGCATCCGGCCGAGCGTCCTTGCGGTCGATCTTGTTGATGATCACGATGATGCCCAGGCCCGCCTCCAGGGTTTTTTTCAGGACAAACCGGGTCTGGGGCAGGGGGCCTTCAGAGGCGTCCACGAGCAGAAGCGCCCCGTCGGCCATGGAAAGCGCCCGCTCCACTTCGCCGCCGAAGTCCGCATGCCCCGGGGTATCAATAATGTTGATGCGGGTGTCGTTCCACATCACCGAGCAGTTTTTTGCGGCAATCGTGATACCGCGCTCCCGCTCCAGGTCCATGTTATCCATGATCCGTTCGTCCACTGCCTGGTTTTCGCGGAAAACTCCGCTCTGCCGGAACATGGCATCCACCAGCGTGGTCTTGCCATGGTCCACGTGAGCGATGATGGCAAGGTTTCTTAAGTGCGTGTTTTTCATTTTCTGGTCCAATGGCGCGTACGCCTGTTAAAAATATACTGAAATTTATGCAAAATTAACTTTTTCCCGGTGAAATGCAGAAGGCAAAAAGCGGGGGTATTTAAAAGCAGTGATTCGCAATATAGCCATTTGTGCCACAAATACAAGCATTTTTTAATCGCTCAATTTAGAGAATATATTGATCCGGCATACATCCCGGAAAGCCGTGCCGGGGATTTTTACTTGGGCATTGGAAGGTTTTGATGTTAATAGAATGGTTAGTGAATAGTGGAATATGGTTGTTAACTGGAAAAACACAAAAGAAAAAAAGCGAAAGGAAAGGATAATGGCGCAATTTATCACAAACCGGCGTGATATTGATTTTGTGTTGTTTGAACAGTTCGATGCCGGGTCCCTGACCCAATACGAAAAGTACGCCGAGTTCAATCGCAAGACCATTGACCTGATCATCAATGAAGCCAGAAACTTTGCCTTAAAGGAGCTGCTGCCCACCAACGCGGAAGGCGACAGGGAAGGCATCTCCTTTGAAAACGGCGAGGTCAGGGTGCCGCAGTGCTATCACCGCCCCTATAAACTTTACCTGGAAGGCGAATGGCCGTCTCTGAGCGAACCGGTGGAACAGGGCGGTCAGGGCATGCCCCCCATTGTTGCGCGGGCGGCTTATGAATACCTGATCGGCGGCAATTACTGCTGTGTGAATTATGCCAATTTCGGTCACGGCACCGGCAAAATGATTCAGCTTTTCGGCACCGAGGAACAGAAAAAGCTTTTTGTGGAAAAACTCTACAAGGCCGAATGGACCGGCGGCATGCTGCTCACCGAAGCCGAGGCCGGATCCGACGTGGGTGCGCTGACCACCGAGGCGGTGAAAAACGAGGACGGCACCTACAGCCTATCCGGCACCAAGATATTTATCACCAACGGCGAGCATGACCTGACCGAAAACATCATCTCCCCGGTTCTGGCCCGCACACCTGGCGCACCTGCCGGCACCAAGGGGATCTCGATTTTCATCGTGCCCAAGTACTGGGTCAACCCGGACGGCTCCCTGGGCGACCGCAATGATATCGTCTGCGCCGGAATTGAGGAAAAAATGGGCATTCACGGCAGCGCCACCTGCACCATGGCCCTGGGGACCAGGGGCCAGTGCCGGGGCCTGCTGCTGGGCGAAGAAAACAAGGGCATGAAGATCATGTTCCACATGATGAACGAGGCCCGCCTGGGGGTGGGTTTTCAGGCCTTTACTTCTGCTGCAGCAGCATATCAGTATGCCGTGAATTATGCCAGGGAGCGCATCCAGGGACGGGATTTGACCGCCGGCAAGGACAAAGATGCGCCTTCTGTGCCGATTATCCGGCACCCGGATGTCCGGCGCATGCTCACGTGGATGAAGGCATACGTGGAGGGGCTTCGCAGTTTCATCTATTACACGGATCATGCAATGACTTGCCTGGAGCTTGTGCAAAGCGGGGAAGACCGACAGTATTATCAGGGATTGATCGATTTGTTTATCCCGATTGTCAAGGCCTTTAATGCCCAGCGGGCCTTTGATGTGTGCGTCCAGGCCATGCAGGTCTACGGCGGCTATGGGTATACAAAAGAATACCCGGTGGAGCAGCTGGTGCGTGACAGTAAGATTACCTCCATTTATGAAGGCACAGACGGCATCCAGTCCATGGACCTGCTGGGCAGAAAGATCGTCATGGACGGCGGAAAGGCCTTCGGCAACTTCATGAAAGAGGTGCAATCCACCATTTCCCGGGCCCGGAAAAACGAAAATCTCGGCGAAATGGCCGGTTCCCTGGAAAAAGCGGCAAACCGGCTCTCCGAGGTCTGTACGAATCTTGCCAAAACCGCGGCTTCTTCTGATACCAAACGCGCATTTGCCCATTCATTCCCGTTTCTCGAGGCCATGGGCGATGTGATTGTGGGCTGGATGCTTTTGTGGCGCGCGGCCATTGCCTCGGAAAAGCTTGAAAAAGGCGCAAAGGCCAAGGACAAGGCCTTTTACCAGGGCCAGGTCACAACCGCGGACTTTTTTATCCACACAGTGCTGCCGCAGACCCTCGGCAAGATGGAATCCATTGACCGCATGAGCGCAGCCGCAGTGGATATGGAGGAAGCCGGTTTCGGCAGTTGATGATGATCAGCGAAGGTAAATGAAAGTGGATTTCAGGCCCATCTGATTAAAGCTTGGTTTTCTTTGTGTAACTTCGGTCATGAAAAACAAAAAGGGCTTTACGGGGAAATCCGTAAAGCCCTTTGCATTTATTGGTGCCCCCGGCAGGGATCGAACCTGCGGCACATGGATTAGGAATCTTTGCAATAGCGATTTCACATTTTTTCATTTAGCTTCAAAAATTTCAATAAACTTATTGACTTAACAAGAAATTTCTTTTATCCTTCCTTAACATAAAATCACTCAAATTCATTTTATTTCATCAAAAAAAGTTGTACAGGGGTTGTACAAAACTCCGGAGGGTTTAAAATGCCAAAGAAAAAGGGTGTATGGCATAAAAGCAGTTTTCCTGGGGTCAGGTATCGAGAACATCCTACCAGGAAACACGGAATTAATCCGGATAAATACTTCGTTATCACCTACAAATTGAATGGAAAGACAAAAACCGAGGCCATAGGGTGGACTTCAGAGGGATGGACCGCCGAGAATGCCAGAAACGAATTGTCAGGGTTGCGGCGAAATCAGCGCAAGGGCGAAGGCCCCCAGACAATGGAAGAAAAGCGGGAGATGGAAAGGCAGCGGCGGGAAGCAGAAGAGCAGGAAAAAGCCAGGCAGGAACGCGAATCATTAACATTCGGGCATTTCTTTGAAAATCAATACTTACCTACCGCGAAACTTACCAAAAAAACCGGCACGTGCAAGGCTGAAGAGAATTATTTCGGAAACTGGATCAAGCCCGTTATTGGAGAAATGCCCTTTAAAACTATCATGCCCCTGCAAATAGAAAAAATAAAACAGAACCTTTTGAAAGCTGGCCGGTCCCCGCGAACCATTGAATATATCTTCGCAATTATCCGGCAGGTTTGGAATATGGCCTCCAGGGACGGCCTTGTTGACCGGCAATGCCCCACCAGGGAAGTCAAGAAGCCTAAAATCAGCAACGGCAGGCAGCGATTTTTATCCAGGAAAGAAGCAGAGCAGCTGCTGGAAGCTGTCAGGGCGAAAAGTAAGCAAACATATAAGTTGTGCCTGTTATCCCTTTATTGCGGATTGCGGGCCGGTGAAATATTTAATCTGAAATGGCACGATATAGATGTTACCAACGGGATGATAAGGGTTGCAGATGCTAAGGGCGACAAGTCCCGCTACACATATATGACAGAGAAAATAAAAGAAATGTTTTCCGATATGGACCGGGGGAAACCGGAAGAGCTTGTTTTCAAGAGCAGGAACGGCGGTAAGATTGACCGGATTTCAAATGCTTTTCAGCGGGCTGTAACAGATCTAAAACTCAATGAGGGCGTGACAGATCCGCGACAAAAGGTGGTTTTCCACACATTAAGACACACTTTTGCAAGTTGGCTGGTGGAGGGCGGAACGGATCTTTATGTGGTGCAGAAGCTGATGGGCCATTCTTCCTTTGAGATGGTACAGCGATATTCGCATCTCGGCGAGAATGCCCTTCAGACTGCAGTTAAGCGCCTTGACTTGCCTGACAACGATGCACAAACGGGTAATAATAAGGTGGTGGTCCTAAGAAACGATTAATAGGTAAGATGGATATAGTGAGTCTGTAAAAAGTTATGAAAACAGAGAAAGAGATTATTGAGTCTATAAAGCAGAAAATTGGCAAGAGCAAGAAAACTCCCAAGAAAGGTTGGCAGC
>CAZTHW010000027.1:11164-16837 GCA_964613595.1 uncultured Desulfobacteraceae bacterium
GCGTGGAGGCACTTTCCCCTTTTTTAATATTGAAGGTTTATATGCTGAAATAACGGGAATTTTGGGAGTCGACAAAATTTCGCCAGAAATGCTCGAAAGTATTCGAGATGCGGTCGATAAGTATCAAATCTCATGTAAAATTGATTTGGAGGCTCCGAACCCAAGCCAGATTAAGGCATCTTTTTTATGGTTGGCGAATGGCTGCCAAAAAGGGGAGGAAGAATTTCAGTATCGATTTGGGAATCTGGACGCCATAGCAAGGGATCGGCTTGCTATGGTTGATTATCCCAAAAATTTAGATGTTTTGAATGCTAAAAGAATTGAGTCCTATCGTGCGTTGATGCTTATCGATAAGGCATGCGATTTTTTTATAAAAAGTCGGTGCAAAAAAAGAAAAGCTACAGCAGGTCCAAGGAGGCAGCTGTTGTTTGAATTGTGCGGCATATATCACCAAATAACAAATCAAAAACCAGGAGTTACATTTGATCCTTACGAGGAGGAGTATTCCGGTATATTTTATAATTTCGCGTTGTATGTTCTGGCAGCAGCAGACAAAACAGCTTTAAGCCCTGAGTCAGCCGGTGTCAGGATAGCTGAAATTTGCGCGGAATATAACAAGTTGTATAACAATTAACCCCCTCCGCAAAGCCCCCGTTATTTGTAATTATAAATCTTTTTTAAGAGTCCTTATCCTTTTGTCACAGTGAATCATCTATAAAGTGAAGAAAGGATAAGGACATGACACACACCAGCGATTATCGAAAGCACCTTGAATCACTCCGGGAAAAATGGTCTTCAAGCATTGTTGCCCGAAGCGAGGTTAAAGCGTTTTCCGGCGGTGTTTTGAATCCAGGTACGATGGCCAATGAGGACAGCCGTGGCACCGGTCCGGAGTCATTTAAAATTGGCCGGCGAACAGTTTATCCGGTTGAAAGTTTAATTGATTGGATGGCCAAGCGCGCGTCAGTTTAAGGAGGGGCTATTATGGCAGAGCCAAAGAAAGCCCCGGTGGCTGACGGGCCTGTACCGGGGCGAGATGATACTACAAATTTTAAAAATACTTCTACCAGTCATTGTGTTGAGTGTCAATCTGTTATTAAAGCTGCGGTAGCGACTCTTGGCGGACGGTTGAACCAGGATAACTCTGCTATGGTTCGGTGTCCTGCCCATAATGACCGGAACCCTTCACTGCACATTACACCCGGCGATGATGGGCTACTACTGGTCCATTGCCTTGCCGGATGCAGTCAGGAGGCCGTGATTGAAGCATTAAAGGATCGAGACCTGTGGCCGCACCGAAAGGGCAGCAACAATAGTAGCGATTTGCCGCTGGGTATACCAGGCAAATGGCGCGGGGCCGAATATACAGCGCATTGGGTATACCCAGATCATCAAGGCCAGATACTGGGCTATGTGGTGCGATATGACGACTCAGGCGACAAACAAGTCATCCCATTCTTTACCTCCGACGGCGCTAGGTGGCGGGCCGGAGCCGCACCACGGCCCCGGCCCCTGTATAACCTACACCTGCTATCCAGGCACCAGGGTAAACCTGTATTGGTTGTCGAAGGTGAAAAAGCCGCAGACGCGGCTCAACGGCTATTGCCTGGTTATGTTTGCACTACTTGGCCGGGCGGATCAAATGCAGTGGGGATGATTGATTTCAAGCCCCTGGCGGGTCGCGATGTGACAATCTGGCCGGACGCTGATGAGCCAGGATTTAAAGCTGCCCGTAGTGTAGCGGAGCAATGCCGTAATGGGGGCGCAAAATTCGTGAACACCGTCACCCCCCCGGATGGAGTTAAAGATGGCTGGGATTTGGCTGATGCTGAAGTTGAAGGCTGGACCGGGGAACAGGTCCGACAATGGATCGAGCAAGCAAGCACCAAAGATGGACCGGAACAACAGCGCATTGTTCCCGTATCTATTGCTGATTTTCTTGCTCTGGATTTCCCGCCGCGAAGTAATATTTTAAACCCATGGTTACCGACTCAGGGAATTACCATGGTTTATGCCTATCGGGGTATCGGCAAGACGTTTTTTGCGTTATCGGTCGTGTATGCAGCAACAAGTGGCGGCGGTTTCCTGGGCTGGACCGCCCCCGCCCCCGCTGGAGTATTATATATTGACGGCGAAATGCCGGCACCTGTAATGCAGGAGCGTCTCAGCCAAATTGTTGCAGGCGCGAACCAGGAGCCTAAAGCGCCTTTTATCCTTTTAACTCCCGACCTTCAGCCAGAGGGAATGCCCCGTATTGATGATCCCGCAGGCCAAGCATCTATTGAATCCGTGCTGACGTCAGAGATTAAGCTAATTGTTATTGATAATGTTTCTACCCTGACCGCCGCAAAAGAAAATGAAGCCGACGGCTGGACACCTGTTCAGGCCTGGGCGCTGAAACAAAGGCGGATGGGAAGATCGGTCTTGTTTGTCCATCATGCCGGTAAAGGCGGTGCACAGCGCGGCACCAGCAGGCGTGAAGATACATTGGACACTGTTCTGGCGTTGAAGCGCCCTGTTGATTATTGCGCAGACCAGGGTGCGGTTTTTGAAATTCATTTTGAAAAAGCCCGTGGATTGTATGGCAGGGACGTCGAGCCCATCGAGGCCCGGTTAAGCGAGGCTGGCCCAGGCCTGTCCTGGGACTGGCGACTGGTTGAGGCCTCAACTTTTGATCGGGTAATAGGCTTGCTTCGAGAGGGGTTGACTCAGAAGGAAATCGCAGACGAATTGCAGCTCAACAAATCAACCGTTAGCCGGCATAGTCAGCGGGCAAAAAGCGAAGGACATATTTAAAAGTTGCATGTTGCGACCCTATGGGAAAGCAACCCGCAACTTTTAACTAAAAAATGCAACCGGAGTATGCAATCGTTATGCAACTGACCCCTTTAAAAGCGTTGGCAAATAAGGTTTTAGAACGCAACCGACAATGCAAATGGTATGCAACTGAAGCCGAAAACCGATGCAACCTTGACCCTCAAGCATCCCCCCAAAAGTTGCATCAGGGCTGCCCCCAAACGGCACCCTTGAACATCGAGCCTATGACAACTTGTTTGCACGGGGGCAAGTGTAAGCATTTGGATGGCCCCGGAGGGTATAGGCCTATGTGTAATGCAATAGGGCAGCCGATTTTTGATTTATCGGCCTGCCCAAAGGAAAAGTGGTTCCATCGAAGGAATATATATGGGTAAAGGGGATGAATTTTTCTAATTCTCTATAAATTCTCAAATGGCAAGGATTTATGTTGATATTTTAAAATTTGCCTGTTGATTTCGAAAAAAATTTATGGAGGCGAAAATGGGTGGAATAGGCTCCGGCCGACGAATCAGCTTGGATAAGAAACTGACAACTGAAAGTCAGCATCGAGTCGATATTCGTTGGTTAAATCAGAGGGGCCTGCTTGTGCCTGGTTATGCAGGCTCGCTCTACTGGAGAAGTCATGGCCGGGAAACGGGAAGAATAAATTATTACATGGAATCTGACCGTATGATCCTTAAATATCGGCAACGATTCAACGGCGGGAATTGGGAGGAGGTTGAACTGGCTGTGTTGTTTGATTGGACGCAATGCTATTATGGGGGAACTCGAAAATGGTTTTTATGCCCGGGATGTGGCAGGCGAATTGCCGTTATTTATGGAGCAGGCAGGCTGTTTCTTTGCCGGCATTGTCATGGACTATGTTACGCAAGTCAGCAGGAGGCTTGGCCTGAGCGGAATCTTAGGAAAGCCAGAAAAATAAAAGAACGACTTGGTGCCTCGGACCCTTTTCAATCGAATATTTCCCGGCCCAAAGGTATGCATCGTCGCACTTTTCTTGATCTGCGAATACAGGCTGTAAAACATGAATGGCTTGGCTGGGCAGAAATGGCCAGGAAGGCAGGTCTATCTGAATATTTGGGATTTCCGAAATTATAATGTGAATTAGCTATTCAAGAATTTTAGGAACGATTTTATGTTATCTTCGCCATCTTGGGCGTTCTGGTATTTAATAAGGTTGTCGTTATAGGCTAAAAGTATATTCCAGGTAAGTACTTCTCCCCGCTGCCTTAACCTAGAGAGATTCTCACGTAACCCCTCCCGTGTACCATGAATGATTCGTGAACGGCCTTCTTTATAAAGTTCTTTAATGAAGTTTTTAAGTGTTTTGTCCGGATTCCTAAATATATTATCATTCTTTTGAATCTGGAATAGGCAGGAGGCCAAATCTATTATTCTTTTATCCTTTCCACCTTCGGTCAACACGTCCAGCGATGCGCCTAAATTTACCACTGCTTCAAAGTCAAATTCATTTTTAACAGCCCGGGAAAACCAGTGCAGGCTTGAAAGCCAGGTTTTAGCCAAATTAGGGTAATTCCATAAATTGGAGTCCGAGGTAAGATATACCTTGAAAATATTTGATAATGCATCTCTATAGCTTTTATATCCTGATTCATCTTCAACAATAAAATCTCCAGAACGGAGATTTGGCATCCGGAAAGAAAAAGAAGGAGAGGAAGGCTGTGCATTTTTAAATTTGAGCTTCTCTTCGCGCATTGATCGCACCGGCTCATCAAGGAAATAGGCGCGACGAATTGCATCGGCTCCAAAGGGAAGCAACAATGCCGATAGTGATAAGCGTGCCGAGATTCGGGCCCATTGTTCAGAGTAGGCTGGCCCGAGACCTTCAAGTTTTATCCGCATAAAACACGTTGCCTCTTCTTTCCAGCGGTTTACGACTTTGAGGCTGTCTTCATATGCCATTTCAAAAAAATTACTGTGATCTTGCGATGATGACTGGAAAATGCTGTGGATTTCGTCTTCAGCATCTTTGGGGGGGATTAGACAAACAAGTCCAAGATCGCATATTTGGGTTAATGGTTCTCTTGCATAGCAGGCGGCAAAAATGTGGGTTATGGATGCCTTAGCCAAGCCTTTAGCCCCTGATTTCAGTCTATTTTTTAGCCGTTGATTTATGTTTTTAGCATTGGCTTTGGGGTCGGGGGCATTAGCTGCGGTATCAGCTTCGTCACTCAAATAATAAAGCATGTTTGCCCGGGCGTATTGCGTCCATTCCTTGTATGACAAAACCTTGTTTAATTCTCCGTCACTATCGTATTGGCGCCTAAGCCATTTATATAAAGCCTCGCTCGCGTTTATAGTTATTAAAACTCCGCCTTTACCATCTGAACCTGGCAGCATCTCGGGTATAGGGATTCGTGGTTGTTTATCTTTCCATTGCTTCAAGGTCTCCTTGGGATTCTTGCTGGCATATTCGATCCCTTCCCACATTTCTTCAAGTTCTTGATCCAGTTCTATTGTTATATTTTCTGTGTGCGACATACCAGACTCCCTCCCAGGTAAGGGTAATGTTGGTTGTGGCCGGACATTAACTTGTTAAATGACTTTATCCGGGGGCAGAGACATCAATTACCAGAACTGTTATTTTTGTTGATTCTTCAGCTGAAAGCAAATTTTTTAATGCTTGCTTCATTTCTTCCGGAGTTTTGGGCAATTGTCCCCCCGGAGGTTTTGGTGTCCTTTCCGCGCCAAACCAAAACACTAAATATATTCCATATCCGAATGCGCCGGGGTCACGCGTATATAGTGCTATTAGCTGATCATGCATCGCGGCCCAAATACTATAGCGCTACGATAAATTGATACACTTTTGCTATGATAAACTGACACATTGGA
>CAZTHW010000028.1:0-16721 GCA_964613595.1 uncultured Desulfobacteraceae bacterium
AAAGTAATTAACTTGGCCCGCTTAATGCCACTATTTAGTTTTCAAAGATCAAAGGCGATCTGCACTTTTTTATGTATCAAAGAACCGGTGCTTGCCTTGTCAGTCAACGGCCATCCCGTGGCCGGCGACAATTTTTACTTATATAATTTTGCCGCCGGGCTGTCAACATTAAATTTCATTTTTTTTAATTAAATTTTTAACAGCCCTGTTGGCGGAAAGCCAACGTCCATCGGGAAAAGGCCGCCCGATTGGATGAGTTTGTGCGTTGTACCTGTCACAAAAACCTTTGTCAACCATAAAAAAACAATTCGCGCACTTTTCCCGTTATGCGTGAAATGCCCGGATCTGCTCCACCACGTAATCCTGCTGTGAACGGCTCATCTCGGGAAATACGGGGATGGCCAGCGTGCCGGCGGCAGCCGACTCGGCCGCGGGCATCTGCCCCGGCTGATAGCCCAGATCGGCAAAACACTGCTGAAGGTGCAGGGGCACCGGGTAATAGATCTCGTTGCCCACCCCGGCCTCGGTCAAAAATTCCCGCAGCCGGTCCCTGCCTTCTGCCACGGATATGACAAACTGATTGTAGATATGCCGATCCTGTATTTCCGCAGGACAGCCGATCTGTTCCGAAAGCCCGGCATCTTCAAACAACTGCCTGTATCTGGCCGCATGTTCCTGCCGCTTTTGGGTCCAGGAATCCAGATGCGTCAGCTTGATGGAAACAATGGCCGCTTGCAGGGCATCTAGGCGGAAATTGCCGCCTATGTACTTATGGTAATACTTCGGGTGTGCCCCGTGGACCCGGAGGATCTTTAACATTTCGTAATATTCGTCTGAATCCGTGGTAACCACGCCCCCGTCGCCGAATCCCCCCAGATTTTTGGACGGGAAAAACGAGAAGCACCCGAAATCTCCCATGGACCCGGATCTTTGCCCCTTGTATTCCGCGCCGATGGCCTGGGCCGCATCCTCGATCACCACCCACCCGTTTTCCCGGGCAAGGGCATTGATCGGCGCCATTTCCGCGCACTGACCGTAGAGGTGTACCGGCATCACAGCCTTGACGGACCGCCGCTCGGATTTGGACATTGCACGCACCGCCGCCTCGACCTGCTCAGGCGAAATATTGTAGGACTCCGGATCAATGTCTGCAAAAACCGGAATCGCGCCCAGGCGGGCAATGGAGCCGGCACTGGCAAAAAACGTGTACGGCGAGGTGATCACCCGGTCGCCCCGACCGATGCCCCCGGCCATCAGGGAAAGCAGCAGGGCATCTGTGCCGGAAGACACGCCCACGGCATACTGTGTGCCGCAGTAGGCGGCAATCTCGTCTTCCAGACGCTCCACGTAGGGTCCGAGGATAAACTGCTGGGATTCATAAATCTTTTCCGTCACCGCCAGGCATTCGTCCTTTATGGACTGATACTGGCGCTTCAAATCGAGCAAAGGTACTTGCATTTCCCGATCCCTTGTCAAACCACCATTGTTTGGAACCACGAAGCACACGAAGATTTATAAAATACAAACCTTCGCGTGCTTCGCGCCCCTTCGTGCGCTTCGTGTTTTCTCATAACTATTGGGCACAGACAATCGCCTTCATGCACTTTTCATCCGCCCGCTTTTCTTCCGGCCGTTGCCGTTGTATTTCTTTGCGGTTTTTCCGTTTCTGCTGTTGCCGTTCTTTCCGTTGCCGTTTCCGTTGCCCCCGGAATTAACAGGTGCGCAGACCGTGTAGACCGCGTCATATCCGAACAGGGAATTGACCTCCTGGCGCAGATCCACGCTTGCCTTGAGCTTCATCTCCTCGGGCAAAGCAATCACTGTCTCGGTTTTTTCCGGAATGCATACATGGAGAAATCCCTTGCAGGCGCCCGGGTATTTCTGCAGCACGCTAAGCAGGTCGTCCATGGTCTGTTCCTGTACGCTCTCGGTGTCCACCCGGATGTGCAGGCTGGCCGCCCACTTGCTTTCTGCCTCGTCAATGCGCACCACGCTGTCTGCCAGGATCTTGGCGCTGTTTTCGTTTTTCTCCACCTGGCCCTGGACAAACACCGGCGTATCAGCCACCAGCACGTCCTGCACCGATGTATACAGGGAAGGAAACACCGTCACCTCCACTGCGCCGTGCATGTCCTCGATATCCACAAAGGCCATGGGATCGCCCTTTTTGGTCATAATCGACTTGATGTTCTTGATAATCCCGCCAATTCTGACGATCTCCTTGTCGCTGACCCGGTCCTCCTTGATGGAAAGGGCGTGCACGTTGGCGTATTTTTCCATCACGTCCCGGTATTCGTCCAGGGGGTGCCCGGTGATGTAAAAGCCGATGGCCTCCTTTTCCAGTTCCAGGAGATATTTTTCGTCCCACTCGGGCAATTCCGCAATTTCCGGGGTATTGAGATTATCCACCCCCGGATCCGTTGTCCCGCCGAAAAGCGACATCTGGGGATCGTTTCGTTCCTTCTGCACCCGCTGGCCGTAATCAATGGCGTCTTCTGCCGCGGCCATAAGCGCGGCCCGGGTGTATCCCGTGAAATCAAACGCACCGCACTGGATCAGGCTTTCCAGCACCCGCTTGTTAACCTTGCGCAGATCCACGCGCTGACAGAAATCAAACACGGATTCAAACCGGGCTTCCCGGCGGATCTCCACAATGGAGTCAATGGCGGATTCGCCCACGTTTTTCACGGCTGCCAGGCCGAAACGGATCTTGCCGCCGGAAACCGTAAAGCCCTTGTCACTTTCATTGACGTCCGGCGGCAAGATGGGGATGTTCATGTTGCGGCATTCGGCAATGTAGTTGGCCACGTTGTCCGAGGAGTTCATTTCCGAAGTCAGCACTGCTGCCATGAATTCTTCGGGAAAATGGGCCTTTAAATAGGCGGTCTGATAGGCGATCATGGCGTATGCGGCGCTGTGGGACTTATTAAACCCGTAGCCGGCAAAGGTCTCGATCAGCTCGAAAAGCTCCTCTGCCTTGCCCTGCGCAATGCCGTTTTCCATTGCCCCCTTGATAAACCGGTCCCGGTGTTCGGCCATGACCTCGGGGATCTTCTTTCCCATGGCCTTTCGCAGGCTGTCTGCTTCTGCCATGGAATAATTGGCCACCTCTCCGGCGATCTTCATCACCTGTTCCTGGTACAGGATCACGCCGTAGGTGACATCCAAAACCGGTTCAAGTTCCGGTATCAGGTATTCCACCGGCTTTCTGCCGTGTTTGCGCTCCACGTAGTCGTCATGCATGCCGCTGCCCATGGGCCCGGGCCTGTACAGGGCCACAAGAGCTGTGACCTCGGCAAAACTCTCGGGCTTCATCCGGATCAGCAGATCCTTCATCCCGGAGCTTTCCAACTGGAACACGCCGGAGGTATTGCCGGCGGAGAGCAGATGATAGGTTTTCTCATCGTGTAAGTCCAGATTGCCCAGATCGGGCGGGGTTTTTCCCTGGGATTCGATGATGTTCGCGGCGTTGGCCATGATGGTGAGGTTGCGCAGGCCCAGAAAATCGAATTTCACCAGCCCGATTTTCTCCACCATTTTCATGTCAAACTGGGTGAGCACCTCCCCGCGCTTGCCTTTATACAGGGGCAGATACTCCACCAGAGGCTTGTCGCCGATGACCACGCCCGCGGCATGCGTGGAGGCGTGCCGGTTCAATCCCTCCAGGGACCTGGAGATTTCGATTAACTCGCCGATGGCGGGATTGGACTCGGCCCGCTCGGAAAGCCGGGGCTCTGTCTCCATGGCGCGCTCCAGGGTCATGCCCGGGGTTTCCGGCACCATCTTGGCAATTTCATCGACTTCCCGCAGGGAAATGTTCAGCGCCCGGCCCACGTCCCGAATCACGGCCCGGGCCTTCATCTTTCCGTAAGTGATAATCTGGGCCACGTAATCCGGGCCGCCGTAGCGGTCCACCACGTAATGGAAAACCTCGTCTCTGCCGTGTATGCAGAAATCCACGTCAATATCGGGCATGCTCAGGCGCGCGGGATTCAAAAACCGCTCGAAAATCAGCCCGTTTTCAATGGGGTCAATGTCGGTGATCCCCAGGGCGTAGGCCACCAGGCTGCCCGCGGCCGACCCCCGCCCCGGGCCCACGGGAATGTTGCGGTTCTTGGCGTACTCGATAAAATCGGCCACAATCAGAAAATAGCCGGGAAACCCCATGGAATTCACAATTCCGATCTCGTAGTCCACCCGCTCCCGGTAAACCGACTCATCGAGTTCCGGCTTTTTTTCCCGGATCTTTTGCATGCGCTGTTCATAGCCGACCCGGACCTTTTCTTCAAACAGCTCGGCCTCGGAGCGGTCGGCTGCCTGGCTGAACTTCGGGAAATGCAGGGTTTTAAAGTCGAATTCCACGTCGCAGCGCTCGGCGATTTTCCCCGTGTTGGCAAGCGCCTCCGGGCATTGGGAAAAGGCGGATTCCATGTCTTCGGCCGGCTTGAAGTAAAGCTGGCCATCGCCGAACTGCATCCGGTCCTCGTCTTCCATGGTCTTGCCGGTCTGGATGCACAAAAGCACCTCGTGGGCCCGCTCGTCTCCGGCATCCAGGTAATGGCAGTCATTGGTGGCCGCTACCGGGACTGAAAGGCGCTGTCCCATGTCCAGCAGGGCCTGATTGACGGTTTCCTGCTCGGACATACCGTTGTGCTGGATCTCCAGGTAAAAATTGTCCGCCCCGAAAATATCTGCGTAAAACCGGGCCGCGGCCTCTGCCTGATCCACCCGGCCCTCCAGGATGCGCATGGGGATTTCGCCCTTGATGCACGCGGACATGCCGATCATGCCTTCGGCATGGGCCTTCAGGATCTCCTTGTCAATGCGGGGCTTGTGATAAAAGCCCTCCACGCTGGCAACTGTGGCCAGCCTGCACAGATTCCGGTACCCGGTCTGGTTGCGTGCCAGCAGCACCAGGTGGCTCATTCCCCGGTGATCCGAGGGGGTTTTATCCCGCAGCGTGCGCGGGGCCACGTAGCACTCGCATCCGATCACCGGCTTGATGCCTGCATCATGTGCCTGCTTGTAAAAATCCACCACCCCGAACATGGTTCCGTGATCCGTGATGGCCACAGACGGCATGTCATACGCCCTGGCACGGGCCAGCAGGTCCTTGATCCGGATGGCCCCGTCGAGCAGGCTGTATTCCGTGTGTACGTGAAGATGCACAAAACCGGCAGGATTGGTACTCATAAAGCCCTCAATTTCAACCGCTTTTCAGCAGATTGAGCAAAAAGATGAACCACGAAGCACACGAAGATCACGAAATATTTATGAAACAAACCTTCGTGGACTTCGTGCGGCTTCGCGGTCTTCGTGTTCAAATCCAGTATATGGCAACCCGACGGATCAGTCCAGGCTGTAATTGGGCGCTTCCTTGGTGATAATCACATCGTGTGCATGGCTTTCGCGCAGGCCGGCCGGGCTGATCTTGATAAAACGCGCCTTTTCGCGCAGCTCGTCAATGGTGTGGCTGCCCACGTATCCCATGCCGGACTTGAGCCCGCCCACGAGCTGATAAACGTTCTCACCGATGGTGCCCCTGTAGGGAACCCGGCCCACGATGCCCTCAGGGACCATTTTATCGGCTTCGACTTCCTCGCCCTGGTAATAACGGTCCTTGCTGCCATCCTGCATGGCCTCAAGCGAGCCCATGCCCCGGTAGGCCTTGTAGCTTCTGCCCTGGTAGATGATTTTCTCGCCCGGGCTTTCCTCTGTGCCGGCAAAAAGCCCGCCGATCATTACAGAATGCGCGCCCGCGCCCAGGGCCTTGGTAACATCACCGGAATACTTGATGCCGCCGTCTGCGATAATGGGCACGCCGGCTTTATCCGAAACCGGCCGGCAGTTCATAATGGCCGTTAACTGGGGCACGCCGATTCCTGCGACAATACGGGTGGTGCAGATGGAACCCGGTCCGATTCCAATTTTGACGGCATCCACCCCGGCCTCGATCAGGGCCTCTGTGCCCTGGGGGGTTCCCACGTTGCCGGCGATCACATCCACCTCCGAAAAACGCTTTTTCAGCGTTTTCACGGCATTGATCACGTTTGCCGAAAACCCGTGGGAAGTGTCTATCAGCAGGATATCCACATTGGCCTGGACCAGGGCTTCGGCCCGGGCTTCCATGTCCTCGCCAACGCCCACGGCGCCGCCCACGCGCAGGCGGCCCAGGCTGTCCTTGCAGGCATCCGGGTATTTCTTGAGCTTTTCAATGTCCTTAATGGTAATCATGCCGGTGAGCCGGCCTTCCGGGTTGACCACCAGCAGCTTTTCAATGCGGTGCTCGTGGAGTATCCGCTTGGATTCGGCCAGGCTGATGCCTTCTGCCACGGTGACCAGGTTCTCCTTGGTCATCACTTCCTCGACCCGCCTTTCCATGTCGGTTTCAAAGCGCAGGTCCCGGTTGGTCACGATGCCCACGAGTTTCTCGCCCCGGGTCACCGGCACACCGGAGATCCGGTACTGCTGCATGAGATT
This sequence comes from uncultured Desulfobacteraceae bacterium, assembly GCA_964613595.1. Taxonomy (GTDB): domain Bacteria; phylum Desulfobacterota; class Desulfobacteria; order Desulfobacterales; family Desulfosalsimonadaceae; genus Desulfosalsimonas. Next base: position 6,481 of record CAZTHW010000028.1, read on the forward strand.
GAGCACCTTTCGGATCGGCACGTCGGGTTCGGTGGTCACCGGGTCCACGATCATGCCGCTTTCCGATTTCTTCACGTGGCGGACCTCCCGGCACTGCCACTCAATGTTCATATTTCGGTGTATAAAGCCGATTCCCCCGGCCCTGGCCATACTTATGGCAGTGCGCCCTTCGGTCACCGTATCCATGGCCGCACTGCTGATGGGAATATTTACATTGATATTCCGGGTCAGGCGGGTTGCGGTGCTCACCTCGCTTGGCACCACGTCAGAGTATCCCGGCAGCAGCAGTACATCGTCAAATGAATATGCTTCTTCCAGCGGTTGATGCGTCATATTCTCCTCCCGCAAGATTGTATAGCGGCCCTCCAAAAACGGCCGCTGTATTGTTGATATCGAAAATATAAGATTTTGATTTTACTTAATCACTTAATCACTTAAAACTTAACACTGCCTGTAAAAAAGACTTTTTACAGGCTTATCAAATTTCGTTATGGGCAAAACCGACATATATGATAATAAGGATGCCGATATTAAAACCCAATCCATTATCTACCAAAACATAAAACAGGAAAAGCCAGAACGCTCATGCGACTTCACATCAATCCGGAAAACCCGCAACCCCGGCTGATTTCCAAGGCTGTTGCCGTGTTAAAGGACGGCGGCATCATCGCCTATCCCACAGACACTTACTACGGCATCGGCTGCGATCTGGCCAACAAGAAGGCCATTGAAAAGGTCTACTGGCTCAAAAAGCGGGACAAGCGCGAGCCCTTCAGCTTTATCTGCTCGGATTTGAAAAACATCAGCGACTACGCCAAGGTCACCAACTATGCTTATAAAACCATGAAGCGGCTGCTTCCGGGGCCTTATACGTTCATCCTCGAAGGTTCGCGCCAAGTGCCCAAAATCATGCTGGCCAAGCGAAAAACCGTCGGCATCCGGGTGCCTGACCACAATATATGCATCGAGCTGGTAAGAAATCTGGGAAACCCTATTATATCGACATCCGCATCCACGCCGGAAGGAGAAATATTCAATGATCCGTCATTTATCGAGGAGCATTTCAAAAACAGCATCGATTTGGTGATCGACGGCGGGCCGGTACCCGGAGAACCCTCCAGCGTAATATCCCTTATCGGTGACGAACCCGAAGTCTTAAGAGAAGGCCTCGGAGACCTGGATCGGGTATAGGGGCTATCGCTCCGTACCCGGATCATAAATGTAACCACCTGAAAGCGATCCGGTCTGGACTTCACTGAGCCACTGCCGCAGTTCCGCGGATGTTTTGTCCAGGAAATACTTGACCAGCGGCAACTTTTCTTCGGGCAGGCTGACCGTTTTCGGCTCGCCCTTGATCCCGCCTTTTTCGGCTGCCCAGTCCACGGCATCCGCCATATTGCCCATCCGGTCGATCAGGCCGTGCTCCCGGGCGGTTTGCCCGGACATGATGCGGCCGTCTGCGATTTTGCCCACGGCTGATGTTTCCATTTCCCGCCCCCTGGCAACGTCCTCGATAAACTGGCGATGCACGGTATCGGCAAACTCCTGGAGCAGCCTGCGCTCGTCTTCGGTCATCTCCCGAAGCGGCGATCCAGTGTCCTTGTATTTGCCGCTGGTAATGACAACCGGATACAGGCCGATTTTTTCCAGAAGCTTTTCAATATTGGTGTATTCCATGATCACACCGATGCTGCCGGTGATCGTACCAGGGTTGGCCACGATCCCGTCGGCCGCCGAGGCGATGTAATAGCCGCCCGAGGCCGCAATGTTGCCCATGGAGGCAATGACCGGCTTGTTTTTAGCGGTTTTGCGGATCTGCCGGTAAATCTCCTGGGACGCGCCAACTGCTCCGCCCGGCGAATCAATGCGTACCACCACGGCCTTGATGCCGCCGGAACGATCAAACCGCTGCAGACTGTCGATGATCGGGGCGGCATCCAGGATCGGACCTTTGACATTAACCACGCCGACCTTTTCGCCGTATTTTACCTCTTTACCGCCCGGGGACAGCGCAGAAATCACCGAGAGCGTCACAGAGGCCCCGGCGATGATGCCGGCAAAAACCAGCAGAAAAAACAGGTAGGGATGTCTTCGGGAAAACATGAAACCTTGCCCTCGCGACTGTGATTGAGATTGTTTTATAATTACCACGAAGCACACGAAGATCACGAAGGAAGTGATTGCTTTTTATGATTTTATCTTCGTGCCCTTCGTGCGCTTCGTGGTTTCAACATTTATCCCTGCGAAACAAACAAGCAGATACTCTGATAACTAAAAAACCGGCGGATCGCGGAACCGGGCGGGCAGACATGCGCATTCCGCATGCCTGCCCGCCTGATCACAGCTTTACGATCATACCGCCGGTCGAATTTTACATCCAAGGCTGCTGCCGTTAGCGGGATTCGTCCTCTTGGTCGGCCTCCTGCGTCGAATCCGGGGACTGCATCGCCGCTTCTTCCCCCTGGCCGGAGGCATCCATTGCCGTTTCCGGGGCCGGCTCAGGGGCGGCCTCTGATGTCCCGGCTGCCGGCAATTCTTCTTCGGCCCGGGGGGCGTCGCCGTTTAATTTCTCCTTCAGATTTTCCTTTAACAGCTCGCCGAAGCTCGAAGGTGCGGCCTTTGCATTGTTGACGTAGTCGTGGAGCAGCTCCTGCTCGTCATCGACTTCCAGGCGTTTGATGGAAAGTCCGATCCTGCGTTCTTCCGTATTGATATTGATCACCCGGGCCGTGAGCTGATCGCCCACGTTATACATGCCAACCGGCGTCTTGATCTTTTCCTTGCTGATCTCGGATACGTGCACCAGTCCCTCGATGCCCTCTTCGAGTTCAACAAAAATGCCGAAGTCCGTGACGTTGGTAACCGTTCCGTTGATATCCGTGCCCACGGGATAGCGCTCTGCCACGGTCTTCCAGGGATCATCGTGGAGCTGTTTGATCCCCAGTGAAAAACGCTCGTTGCCCTTGTCAATATCGAGCACCTTGGACTGCACCGTATCCCCCTTCTTGTAAACTTCGGAGGGGTGCTTGATGCGGCGGGTCCATGAAATATCCGAGATATGCACCAGCCCGTCAATATCATCGTCAATACCGATGAATACACCGAAATCTGTAATATTCTTGATCTTGCCTTCAATTACCGAGCCCACGGGGTATTTTTCGCTGATCACATCCCAGGGATTGGGCATGGTCTGCTTCATCCCCAGGGAAATCCGGCGGCTTTCAGGCTTGATATCAAGCACCACGGCCTCGACTTCATCACCCACGGATACCACCTTGGAGGGATGCCGGATTTTGCGGGTCCATGACATTTCAGATACGTGGATCAGGCCCTCGATGCCTTCCTCGACTTCCACGAACGCACCGTAATCGGTCAGGCTGACCACGCGCCCCGTGATCTTTGTGCCCACGGGATACTTTTCCTCGGCAAACGTCCAGGGATCGGGCACCAATTGCTTCATGCCCAGCGAGACCCGCTCTTTTTCCTGGTCAAAAGACAGGATCATCACCTTTATGGGATCGCCGATGCCAAACATTTCAGACGGATGCTTGACCCGGCCCCAGGAGATGTCTGTGATATGAAGCAGGCCGTCCACGCCGCCCAGGTCCACAAACACCCCGTATTCGGTGATATTCTTGACCGTGCCTTCCATGACCTTGCCCTCTTCGATGGCGGCCAGGGTCTCGGCCCGCTTTGTCTCGCGCTCAGCCTCCAGCAGTACGCGGCGGGAAAGCACGATGTTGTTTCGCTTGCGGTTGAACTTTAAGACCTTGAAATCAAATTCCCGGCCGACCATTTCATCCAGGTTCCGGATCGGCCGCAGATCTGCCTGTGAGCCCGGCAGAAACGCCTGCACCCCGATATCCACGGAAAAACCGCCCTTGACCCGGTTGGTGATCACGCCCTTGATGGTGCTGTCTTCCTCGTAGACGTCCTTGATGGCATCCCACACCTTGACCTTGGCCGCCTTTTCCTTGGATAAAAGAACGCGCTCTTCTTCCTCGTCCCACCACTCGATCATGACCTCCACATCGTCGTCCACCGCGGCGTTGACGTTTCCGTCGCCGTCCTTGAACTCGTTGATGGGAATCAGGCCTTCGGACTTGTAGCCCACGTCCACCAGGACATGATCCTTGTCCACGGAAATGATCCGGCCGTTGACGACCTCGCCTTCCTCAAAGCGGTTAATGCTTTCCTCGTACATCTCCAGCAGTGAAGCCATGCTCTGATCGGAAGACTCCCCGTCAGCATCGGCACCGGATGCCTCATCCATTTCCGTTACATCTTCCGTTACATCTCTGTCTTCTGTGTTTTCTTGAAAATTTTCCATTTACAACAATACCCCCTTTGGCCTTATTAATATACTCCTGTAATCAACGGAGTATAACTGGGTTTCATTAACAGAGGCGGAATAAAAATACAATAATTAATTTCCAAGCCGGCTGCATTCTCACGCCATGTCCTGATGCACTCGTAAAAAGTCTGATTTTAGATGGCGCCGTAAAAAGTTCAAGATCAAGGCTTGCGCAATTTCGAAGAATGCAGCGTACTTAGCCGTACGTGAAATTCTGAGAAATTGCGCGTAACGCAGATATTGGACTTTTTACGGTGCCATCATGTCCTGCCCGGTGATTTCCCGGATGCGCGCCAGCATCTCGTCAATCACGCTGTCAACCGGCTTGTCCGTGGAATCAACCGTAACCGCATCTGAGGCCGGCTTCAGCGGCGCTGTATCCCGGCCGGAATCATTGGCATCCCGCTGCTGCATGTCGTTTTCCACTTCCTCAAGGCTCTGGCTGCTTTTTCCCCTGAGTTCCTCGTAGCGGCGCCTGGCCCGGACCTTTAAATCCGCTGTCAGAAAAAATTTTACGTCCGCATCCGGGAAAACCACCGTGCCCATGTCCCGCCCCTCGAATACCGCAGCTTTCTGCTTTCCCAGCCCGCGCTGCAAATCCAGCAGGGCCTGCCGGACAATCGGCTTTGCCGAAGCCGCGGAAGCCAGCATGGTGACCTCCGGGGTGCGGATATAATCGGTAATATCAACGCCTGCAGAATACAGCCGCATGCCGTCTGCCCCGCGCTCAAAACGCAGGTCCAGATCCGCCAGCAGCCGGGCCAGCCCGTCTTCGTCTGCCGGGTCCAGGCCCCGGGCCAGGATTTCATAAGCCACCCCGCGGTACAGGGCGCCGGTATCAATGTATTTGTAGTCCAGGCGCTCGGACAGGGTCTTGCTCACCGTGGTCTTGCCCGCCCCGGCCGGCCCGTCAATGACAATGAGAAGCGGTTTCACAACCTATCCTTTCACCTGCCTGATGACCCTTTCAAAAGCCGCCAGAAAGCGCTGATTTTCCTCGCGGGTCCCTGCGTTGATCCGGATATATTCCGGATACCCGTATGAGGCCATGGACCGCACGATCACGCCCTGGCGCAACATTGCCTCAAAAAAGGCCTCTGCATCGCTTTGCACGTCTATTAGAAAAAAGTTGGCCTCAGAGGGAAAATAATTCACCCCCAGGTGCTCCAGGCCGGCATACAGAAACTCAAGCTCGGATCGCACAAGGGATACGGTCTTCCCGAGAAAATCGTCATCATCCAGGGCCGCACAGGCGCCTGCCTGGGCCAGGGCATTGGCGTTAAACGGCTGGCGGACCCGGTGGAGCAGTTCTGCGAGTTCCCCGGGCATGACCCCGTATCCGATGCGGATGCCGGCCAGGCCGTATGCCTTTGAAAATGTGCGCAGCACCGCCACGGCCCGGTCGCCGGCAGCCCAGGCCAGGCCGTCAAGACAGTCCGGGTCTGCTGCAAACTCGATATATGCCTCGTCAATGACCACGGCCACGTGTTCGGGCACCCGCTCCATAAAACGGGCGAACTCGTCTTTGGAGATAATCGTTCCCGTGGGATTGGCCGGGTTGTTTAAAAAAATGATCCGGGTCCTGTCGGTTATTCTGGCCGCCATATCGTCGAGATCCACAAAAAGCGATTTGAGCGGCACGAAAACCGGCTCCGCCCCCACCGAGCGGACCATGATCTCGTACATGAGAAACGAGGGTTCCGTCATGACTGCCTCGTCTCCGGGCTGCATCAGGGCGCGGGTAAGCATGCCGATGATTTCATCAGATCCGTTGCCCAGCACGATTGATCCGGGATCCACCCCCAGCTTGCCCGCCAGCTTTTCAACCAGGTAATATCCGCTGCCATCCGGGTACCGGTGCAGTTTATCCATGGCCGCCTGCATGGCGGAAATCGCCTTTGGCGAACTGCCCAGCGGGTTTTCATTGGAAGCCAGCTTGATGGAACCGGATACTCCGTACTCACGCTCCAGCTCCTCGATCGGCTTTCCCGGCTTGTAAGGTTTAATGGATCCAATGTAATCGGGTATCTTGAGTTTCATGGCAGTTCACCTCTTGTACCTTTCGAAATACACCACGAAGTGCACGAAGAACACGAAGAAAATGCAACCGGATTAACTTCGTGCCCTTCGTGTGCTTCGTGGTTCAAAGATCAATTTGACGACTCCGGTCGCCACCACTTATACGGCTTGGTTTTCCACCTCCGGTGGACCCAGAACCACTGCTCCGGGTACCTGCGGATGATATCCTCGATAACCTTATTATACAGTTGGGTGGCGGATTCGATGTCCTTGGTCTTGTCCCGGGTTTTGATATGCGGCAGCTCGGGGCCGAATTCCACCCGGAAACTGTCCTTTTCGCGCACCAAAAACAACGGCAGAACAGGCGTTCCGGTCCCCCGGGCCAGCAGCGCCAGTCCCTTGTTGGTGCATGCGGGCGCGCCGAAAAAATCTGCAAAAACCCCGTTAAGCACCCCTGTATTCTGATCCAGCAGCACGCCCACGATCTTGTTGCTTTTTAAGCTGCGCAAAACCTTCCGCATGGCCCGCTTCTTGGGAAAAAGCTCGGCGCCGTCCCGCGTGCGCATTTCGTTGAAAAACCGGTCCAGCGGCCGGAACTCCAGGGGGCGATATATGGCGCTGATCGGCAGTCCGATCCGCCCGGCAGACGAAAGCAGCAGTTCCCAGTTGCCGATGTGTGCCGTGAGAATCAGTACACCCTTTTCCCTTTCCATTGCGGCACGGAGATTTTCCATGCCGCAAAACCGGAAATACTTTCGGATATCCGCATCCTTTAAATGCATGGACCATCCGATTTCAAATATGATGCACACCAGGTTGCAAAACACCCGCCTGGCCAGGATCCGGATCTGCGCCGGGGTCATCTGGTCGCCGAATGCCTGGTGCAGGTTGGCAACAGCCACCTCCCGGTGCCGCCGGTCGAACACGAACCAGATCCGTCCCAGCGCGTTTGCCAGCCTGTAGGCGGTCCGCAGCGGGATCAACCCCAGCAGGAAAAAGGCACGGGAAATCAGGTGATAATAAATCGTATCCATATCAAGCCCCGGGCTGCGGGGCCTGGTTTCAGACATATTTGTCTCCGCAAAAAAGATTTTGGATTCCTCGAATTTCAGCAGGAACACCATTTTCCCGGCTTATACAATTTTTCCGGGCTTTGTTCAAGACATGGTTCTCAGCGCATATGGGTTGACTTGCCGTGCAATTCATTTTACGGAAATTTTTCAGCACAAAAAGCGGGATTTAAGACATGAAAGAAAAAAGGCTGTCCAATGTGGCGGGATTTGACGATGCGCCGTTTGACCGGGGGCATCAGGGCGGCGTGCCGATTGTGGGAACCGTGTATGCGGGTCTGCGTTTTGACGGCGTGCTGGTGGGGGAAATCGAAAAAGACGGCTCTGATGCGGCCCAAAAGCTCGGCGATTTGATTGCCGGCTCCCGCTTTGCCGAACACGTCCGGCTTGTCATGCTGCAGGGCATTGCATTTGGCGGGTTTAACGTGGTGGACGCATTTGCGCTCCACCGCCGGCTGGGTGTTCCCGTGCTGGCGGTATCCCGCAAACCGCCGGACATGGCTGCCATAAAAAACGCGCTTATCAACCGGGTGGACAACGGCGCGGAAAAGTGGCAAATCATCGAGCAGCTCGGGACCATGGAACCGGTGGGAAACGTTTATGTCCAGCGGGTGGGGATCACGCTTGAGCAGGCCGCAGCCGCAGTCAAGCGATTTTCCATTCACGGCAACATCCCGGAACCCCTGCGCACGGCCCATCTTATCGCCACCGCCCTGGAATGCGGCCAAAGCCGCGGCCATCCATAGAAAGCTGTTACGAGCGGTAATCCGCCGCGGAAATATCATACCTGCGCATGATCTGCTGCAGAGCCTGTCGTTCCAGACCGCATTTTTGGGCCGCCTGGGTGACGTTGCCGCCGGTTTCCCGGAGCAGCCCACCGATGTAGCTGGCATTAAAGGACTGCAGCACCGTCTCCTTGGCTTCCCGGTAGGGCAGGCCGCCGACATCTGCAAACCCGGGCGGACATGGTGCACCTTGTCCCCGGGGAAGCGAATCCAGATCTTCCGGGCGGATGGATTCTTCTGCCGAAAACAGGATCGCCTGGATCACGGTGTTTTCCAGTTCCCGCACGTTTCCTTCCCAATGCCGGGACTGCAGCCAGTTCATCAGATCGGCGGAGAGGCGTTTTTCCGGTTTTTTCAGCCGGGTACGGTGCTTTTGCAGCAGATTCTCGGCAATCAGCGGGATATCCGAGGGCCGCTCCCGAAGCGGCGGCAGGTGGACCGGCAACACGTTGATCCGGTAGAACAGGTCCTCGCGGAACACCCCCTCCCGGATCCGGGCTTTCAGGTCCTGGTTCGTGGAGGCTATAATGCGGACATCGACCCGGACGGATCGGGTATCGCCCAGGGGCTTGATTTCCCGCTCCTGGAGCACCCGCAGGAGCTTGGTCTGGATGGCCGGGCTCACGTCCCCGATTTCATCCAGAAAAATCGTGCCGCCGTCTGCCTCCTGGAACAGGCCGGTCTTGTTCTGCGTGGCATGGGTAAACGCACCCTTTTTGTATCCAAACAGCTCGCTTTCCAGGATCTGCTCGGGCACGGTCGGGCAGTTGACAGCCACGAAAGGCCCTGTGCTGCGGCTGGAAAGTTCGTGGACCGCCTTGGCCGCCAAATCCTTTCCCGTGCCCGACTCACCTGTGATCAACACGGTCATATCCGTGGGCGCAACCATGCGCACGGTTTCAAAAACGCGCTGCATTTCCGTGGATCTACCGGCCATGCCGTAAAACAAATCCAGACCGCCATCGTCCTGCTTGAGCCGGCGATTTTCGGAAATCAGCCGGCTGCGCTCCAGGGCCTTTTCCAGCCGGACCACCAGGGCATCGTGATCAAACGGCTTGGTGATAAAATCATAGGCCCCCTGCTTCATGGCGGCCACCGCCGTGTCAATGCTGCCGTAGGCGGTCATCATCACCACTGTCAAATCCGGCCATTTGCGCCTGATGAGCTCAAGCAGCTCCAGTCCGTCCATGCCCGGCATCTTAATATCCACCACAGCCAGGTCGAAATGCCCGTCGCCGAGCATCTGCAGGGCTTGACTGCCGGAGGCGGCCGTATCCACCCGGCACCCGAGATCCGGGGCCAGGCTGCGCGACAGCAGCTGCAGCATGTCCGGCTCGTCATCAACCACAAGGATTCTGGGCTCATCCATGCTGGACACCTCCGGACAATGCGGTTTTGCCCACCGGCAGGGTCACCGTGAAAACAGCGCCGTTGCCGGGTTCGGATTTCACGTCAATATCGCCCCCGTGGCTCTTGACGATGCCGTAGCTCACGGCCAGACCCAGGCCGGTGCCCTCGCCGGTGGGCTTGGTTGTAAAAAAGGGGTCAAATATACGCGACAGATGCCGGGATTCGATGCCGTACCCGTTATCCGCCACATCGACCATCAGTATCCGGCCTTCGGTATCAAAACGGGTGGCAATGGTGATGGTGCCGTCTTCTGCCACCGCGTGCCCGGCATTCATCACCAGGTTGACCAGCACCTGCTTGATCTTTTTTTCATCCATGCGCATGGCCGGGATGTTGTCTCCAAAAACCTTCTCGATGCGCACGTTTTCCATCTTGGATCGATGCCGGATAAAAACCAGGGCGTCTTCAATCACCTCGTGAATGTCAATATCGCCCATCTCCGGCTGGGAGCGGCGGGCGAAATTCAGCAGATCCTCCACGATGGCCTTGCAGTTTCCCGCATGCTTGAGAATGATCTGCAGATCGGAATGGCGCTGGCTGCCCTCATCCGCGTCGCGCAGCAGGAGCTGGGTATATCCCTGGATCACGCCCAGGGGATTGTTG